>NZ_PDYW01000050.1:0-5473 GCF_002743245.1 Sporosarcina sp. P26b | reverse complement strand
TAAACCACAACCTGACATGGTAAGTACTTAGCAGCGCAGGCACAACTGCGGGGTAGGCCGTGGCCATGAGACAGCTAGCAGCTCCACCGCTAGTTGGCTCATGGCTGGAGGCAATCCCCCACGTGCCTGCGCGGGTCCAAAGCATGACCCTCACTACTTTCAATGAACAAGCCAATGTCGAGCGATGATCCCATCTATTTGTTAGTGACTATGTCGAGCAACGATCCCATCTATTTGTTAGTGACTATGTCGAAACGGAAAAAAGGTATCACCCAGTCACTGGTTTTCATCCTCTATAAACCACAACTGAACTTGTCAACCACTCAGTAGCGCAGGCACAACTGCGGGGTAGGCCGTGGCCATGAGACAGCTAGCAGCTCCACCGCTAGTTGGCTCATGGCTGTAGGCAATCCCCCACGTGCCTGCGCGGCTCCAAAGCATGACCCTCACTACTTTCAATGAACAAGTCAATGTCGAGCAACGACCCTAAACCATAAAACACCGCTAAAAAGACGTACGATACATTAACTTTATTCATATAACATTCGTCTTTATGACAAAACTTCAACGTTTCAAAATGAAAAATTCATAAAAAGTACAGTAAAACCGATGATTTTTTTATCGAACAATGATAGAATAAGCGATAAGTAAAAATAGAAATGAGGGTGCGCAGTGAAAGTTGCAATTTCTTCAGACCACGGAGGCAACAATCTCCGAAAAGAGATCACCAATCTATTAACCGAACTCGACATAGAATATATCGACTACGGGCCGGACGCCGACACTTCCGTCGACTATCCAGACTATGCAGTACCAGTAGCAAATGACGTCGTAGCGGGGAAAGTAGACCGCGGCATCTTGATTTGTGGCACAGGAATCGGCATGTCCATTTCCGCCAATAAAGTCAAAGGCATTCGTTGCGCGCTCGTTCATGATGTATTCAGCGCAAAAGCAACACGCGGACATAACGACTCCAACATCTTAGCAATGGGAGAACGCGTAATTGGACCAGGGCTAGCACGAGAAATCGTTAGCACTTGGCTTGAAACCGAATTTGAAGGCGGCCGTCACGAGCGTCGTATAAATAAAATGATGGAACTTGAAAAGAACTAATGAAAGCAGGTGGAACAAGTGGATGCCATTCAATTATGGAAACTGCAACTAGAACAAGCATTGACCGAATTTGCTGAACAAGCACCACCTGCCGAAGGGACGATTTTCGTCGTCGGCTGTTCTACTTCTGAAGTAGCAGGTGCACGGATCGGCACGAACGGTGCACTTGAAATAGGAGAAGCATTATTCGTACCGCTTCAGGCGTTTGCGGATAAATACAATGTGCATTTAGCTTTCCAAGGCTGCGAGCACATTAACCGTGCGATCACACTGGAACGCAAAACGGCACAGCAATTTCATTTGGAACCTGTATCCGTCGTACCTGTCTTTAAAGCGGGGGGCTCTATGTCCACCTATGCGTACAAGCAATTCAGCGATCCTGTCGTAGTGGAATCTGTACAGGCAAACGCCGGTATCGACATCGGACAAACTTTAATTGGCATGCAAATGAAGCCGGTTGTAGTACCAATCCGAACATCCATTAACAAAATCGGTGAAGCTGTCATCACACTCGCGACAACTCGTCCAAAATTAATTGGCGGAAGTCGTGCTAAATACGAATAAACCGTGTACAATACAAGAAAATATAAAACTATCAGAAAAAGGGGATACTATCCAATGGACTTAAGCAATGTACAACGCGATGATGCAGCAGTATATGAGGCAATCATGGCTGAAAAAAACCGTCAGAACTCGAACATCGAACTAATCGCATCTGAAAACTTCGTTACGGAAGCGGTAATGGAAGCGCAAGGATCTTACTTGACGAATAAATACGCTGAAGGCTATCCAGGCAAGCGTTACTACGGTGGATGTGAGCACGTAGACGTTGTTGAAAACATCGCACGCGACCGCGTTAAAGAAATCTTCGGTGCAGCATATGCAAACGTACAGCCACACTCCGGTGCACAAGCAAACATGGCTGTTTACTTCACAGCACTTGAGCCTGGCGATACAGTTCTTGGGATGAACCTTTCTCACGGCGGTCACTTAACACACGGTTCACCAGTAAACTTCTCCGGAAAGCTTTATAATTTTGTAGATTACGGTGTAACAAAAGAAGAAGAAGTCATCGACTATGAAGACGTTCGTCAAAAGGCGCTTGAGCACAAGCCGAAAATGATTGTTGCAGGTGCAAGTGCATACCCACGTGCAATCGACTTCGCGAAATTCCGTGAAATTGCGGATGAAGTTGGCGCATATTTGATGGTAGATATGGCACACATTGCTGGACTAGTAGCAGTAGGTGAGCATCAAAACCCAGTTCCACACGCACACTTCGTGACATCTACAACGCATAAAACATTGCGTGGACCACGTGGCGGTATCATTCTATTGAATGAAGAAACAGCTGAAGAATTCGGTAAGAAAATTGATAAAACAGTATTCCCAGGCGTTCAAGGTGGACCATTGATGCACGTAATCGCTGCAAAAGCGGTAGCGTTCAAAGAGGTATTGAATCCTTCATTCAAAGCGTACGCGCAACAAGTAAAGAAAAACGCTGTAGCATTGGCTGAAAAACTTCAAGCAGAAGGTATTGATGTAGTTTCAGGCGGTACGGACAACCACATCGTACTTGTGAAGCTGAAATCACTTGAACTAACAGGTAAAGTAGCAGAGCACGTATTGGATGAAGTCGGTATTACAGTAAACAAGAACACTGTACCATTCGACACAGAAGGACCATTCATTACATCTGGTATCCGTATCGGTACACCTGCAGTTACAACACGCGGTTTCGTTGAAGAAGACATGGTAGAAGTGGGACGCATCATCGCAGAGTTATTGAAAAACCACGAAGACCAGTCAGCAAAAGACGAAGCACGTAAAGCAATCACAGCTCTAACAGATCAGCATCCTCTATATAAGTAAGAAATGTAGCGCCTGACATTGTGTCAGGCGTTTTTTAGTGTGGTGTTCTAGAGTCTGTGAGCGGATAAAGGGGAGAATAGAGCGGATAAAAGTCATGATAGAGCATTCAGGGTTCTCCATAGAGCGGATCACGTGCCATATAGAGCGTTCAACGGTCGTGATAGAGCGCTGAATCGCATACATTGAGCATATGTCTGAATATCTAAATACTCGCAACCTTTGCTGAACTAACCTTAATCTATTTCGTTCGAACAAATCACACATGTTCACTGCGCCTATCGCAAAGTTTCTGTTATAATGTACAAGATATTCCGAAAAGGAGCGATATAAATGGGAAAAGTACATGTATTTGATCATCCATTAATTCAGCACAAATTAACGTTTATACGAAAGGCAGATACAGGCACGAAAGAATTCCGTGAACTAGTGAACGAACTAGCGACACTTATGGCGTTTGAGATTACACGTGATCTACCAACACAAGAAATCACGATCCAAACACCCGTCTGTGAAGCGAAATCACGCATTTTAGCAGGGAAGAAATTAGGTATAGTTCCAATCTTGCGCGCGGGAATTGGTATGGTAGACGGAATCATCGATCTAATCCCTGCTGCAAAAGTGGGACACGTTGGATTATTCCGCGACCCAGAAACACTAAAACCTGTTGAATACTTTGTAAAGTTACCATCTGACGTATCCGAACGCGAATTCATCGTAGTGGATCCGATGCTTGCGACAGGCGGCACAGCAGTCGAGGCAATCAATTCAATGAAAAAACGTGGTGCAGTGAACATTAAGTTCATGTGCTTGGTCGCGGCTCCAGAAGGCGTGGAAGTATTAACAAAAGCGCACCCCGATGTAGATGTATACATCGCAGCGCTAGACGAAAAGCTTGATGAACATGGCTACATTGTACCGGGTCTAGGTGACGCGGGTGACCGTTTATTCGGCACGAAATAATGGAGGGATCATTCATTGACTAAGAAATGGAAAGTGATGACCATTTTCGGTACGAGACCGGAAGCTATTAAAATGGCACCACTTGTATTGGAACTTGAAAAGCATCCAGAGCAAATCGAGTCAATTGTTACCGTCACAGCTCAGCATCGTCAAATGCTTGACCAAGTGCTGGAAACATTCAACATCACACCAGACTATGATTTAAATATTATGAAAGACCGTCAGACACTGATCGATGTGGCTACGCGCGGTCTTGAAGGTCTGGATAAAGTAATGAAAGAAGCGCAACCGGACATCGTGCTCGTTCACGGCGATACATCCACGACGTTCATTGGTAGTCTGGCTGCATTCTATAATCAAATTTCAGTAGGACACGTCGAAGCGGGACTACGTACGTGGAATAAATATTCTCCGTACCCTGAAGAAATGAATCGCCAACTGACAGGTGTCATTGCGGATCTTCATTTTTCACCAACGGAAAGATCAGCACAAAACCTGATCGACGAAGGGAAAAACAAAGAACGTATCTACGTCACGGGCAATACTGCCATCGATGCATTGCAAACTACGGTAGATCCTGATTACCATCATCCGATTTTCGATACTCTTGGTGATGATCGCTTAGTACTGTTGACAGCACACCGCCGCGAAAACCTCGGCGAACCGATGCGCAACATGTTCCGTGCGATCAACCGTCTGCTCGACAAACACGATGACATCCAGGTAATCTACCCTGTCCACATGAATCCGGCAGTACGTGAAGTGGCGGATGAGTTGCTCGGTAACAACGACCGCGTGCATCTAATCGAACCGTTAGAAGTATTGGATTTCCATAACTTTGCGGCGCGTTCGCATATTATCCTGACAGACTCAGGCGGCATTCAAGAAGAAGCACCATCTCTCGGAAAGCCAGTTATCGTCTTGCGAGACACGACCGAACGCCCAGAAGGTATCGATGCAGGAACGCTGCGCTTGGCTGGAACTGAAGAAGAAAGCATCTTCCAACTTTCCGACGCACTCCTGTCCGACGACGCAGAGTACGAAAAAATGTCCAAGGCCCACAACCCATATGGTGACGGCCACGCCTCCAAGCGTATTGTAGGATGCCTACTCGAGTATTTATCTTCTTTATAACAACCCAAAACAGCAGAGAACCTTCTGCTGTTTTTTTCTATAGTAAGAGTTAGTAGAAGGGGGGGAAGTTATTTAAGTTCAAAAGCAAATGCATGGGAATAGTAATTGAATATGTGTGCATGAAGGGATGGAAGCTCCAGTTGGCGGACGCTTTCCCATGGGCTCTCGGTGAGCCAACCAGTTCGCTAGTGCAAAGATGTGCTCCTAACGCTTCGCTTTTACTCGCAAAAGCCGTCCTTCGCTACGGCTCTCGCTCTCTTTTGGTTGTCTCTCCTTTCGAGCTGATCCATCGGGAGCATTCCTGTTTGGTTAGTGGAACCCTATTGAAATAGAAAAGTCCCCTTGGTATGATTCGGGGTGTCAAGGCGTCGACGGCTTGACCCCTAATTATAAC
>NZ_PDYW01000049.1:0-6130 GCF_002743245.1 Sporosarcina sp. P26b | reverse complement strand
TGGTTATAATTAGGGGTCAAGCCGTCGACGCCTTGACACCCCGAATCATACCAAGGGGACTTTTCTATTTCAATAGGGTTCCACTAACCAAACAGGAATGCTCCCGATGGATCAGCCCGATCAGGTGAGACAACTAAGAGAGCGCAGCGAACAGTTGGCTCACCGCGGGCCCATGGGAAAGCGTCCCCCAACTGGAGCTTCCATCCCCTCCCCCCCACAAATTCACTAACCACTTCAAAGCTATTGCTTTTGAATTTAAACAAGTTCAAACACAACACCAAGTCACACACTATCCACAATGACTGCTAAGTACATTCAAAATAAAAAAAAGGAAATGCTGGATTGTGTCGAATAGGATTAAGGTAGCGTCAAACAGAAAGTACGAGGGGGAATGGGAAATGTCAGTTAAAACAGCGGATCTATGCGATGACTTTATCGACGAACTGCAAGTATGCACAGTGGAGTTCAAATCTTACGGAAAGCACAAGAGATTCTCGGGGCCGATCTCTACAGTGAAAGTATACGAAGACAACGTGCTCGTCAAAGAAGCACTTCAAACGATACCGCAAGGCAATGTACTCGTGGTTGACGGAGGAGGTTCAAAACGCTGCGCACTCATGGGGGACATGCTCGGCGAAATCGCCCAAGACCGTAAACTTGCGGGCGTCATTATCTACGGCTGCGCACGCGATACCGCGGATCTCGGCACACAGGAGATCGGCGTTATGGCGATCGGCAGCATGCCAGTGAAGAGTATCAAGCGCGGCGAAGGACAGAAAGACGAGGTGCTTCATTTTGGGAATGTTGAATGGACACCAGGTCACTATGTCTACGCAGACGAAGATGGGGTAGTCGTTGCGCCACGTCAATTAGTTTAATGCCAGTCGCTCGCGTAATGCGGGCGGCTTTTTTATGTAAAAATCGATCGAAAAATAATAGAGTAATTCAAGTTAAAACTTTTTACTTTCGTTAAAAAATAGACTATAATTAAATTAATCAAAGATAGTCAAAGTCAAAATAATGAGAGGTGGATGTATATGCGTATGGATGGAACACAAGAAGATCAGCGCTCACCACTGGAGCAATTTGGACGCAATCTAGTTGAAGAAGTAAAGAATGGTAAAATGGATCCGGTTATTGGCCGGGATGAAGAAATTCGAAATGTCATCCGAATATTGTCAAGAAAGACTAAAAACAATCCTGTACTAATTGGGGAACCAGGTGTTGGTAAAACTGCGATTGTTGAAGGATTAGCGCAGCGTATTGTGAAAGGCGATGTGCCGGAAGGGTTGAAAGACCGCCAAATTTTCGAATTAGATATGAGTGCATTGATAGCAGGCGCGAAGTATCGTGGGGAGTTTGAAGAACGTCTGAAAAGTGTCTTGAAACAAGTGAAAGACAGTAATGGAGAAATCATTATGTTCATTGATGAAATCCACACGATCGTTGGAGCGGGTAAAACTGAAGGCGCGATGGATGCCGGCAATATGTTGAAGCCGATGCTAGCGCGTGGTGAATTGTACTGTATTGGTGCGACTACATTAGATGAATACCGCATGTATATCGAGAAAGATGCGGCACTTGAAAGACGTTTCCAGCAAGTAATGGTTCGTGAACCTTCTGTTGAGGACACGATTTCGATTCTACGTGGTTTGAAAGAACGTTTTGAATTACACCATGGTGTTCGTATTCATGACCGAGCCATCGTTGCAGCGGCAACATTATCCGATCGATATATAACAGAACGTTTCATGCCGGATAAAGCTATAGATTTAATTGATGAAGCATGTGCGATGATTCGTACAGAAATTGACTCTATGCCGTCAGAATTAGATGCGGTAACTCGTAGAATTATGCAACTTGAAATTGAAGAGCAGGCATTGCGTAAAGAAAAAGATACGATGAGTCAGTCTCGTCTTAAAACTTTACGAGAAGAGTTGCAAGATTTGAAGGATTCCTCAAAAGATATGCGTGAGCAATGGGATAATGAAAAAGCTGAATTAAAAACTATTCAAACGAAAAGAGAAGAGCTAGATCGCTATCGTCGTGAACTCGAGGAAGCGCAAGGTAGTTTTGATTTGAATAAAGCGGCAGAATTACAGTACGGTAAAATTCCTGCATTAGAGAAAACATTGAAAGAACTGGAAAGCCCACTTGAAGGTACGAAAGATTTACGTTTAGTACGTGAAGAAGTGGCGGAAGAAGAAATTGCTTCGATCGTTGCTCGTTGGACAGGTATTCCGGTAACGAAACTCGTAGAAGGTGAACGCGAGAAGTTATTGCGATTGCATGAAACATTGAAAGAACGTGTCATTGGACAAGACAATGCCGTACAACTCGTCACGGAAGCTGTCTGGCGTGCACGTGCGGGTATTCAAGATCCGAATAAGCCTATTGGTTCGTTCTTGTTTTTAGGTCCGACTGGGGTAGGTAAGACGGAGCTAGCGAAAACATTGGCAGCTACATTGTTTGACTCGGAAGACCACTTTGTCCGAATTGATATGTCTGAATACATGGAGAAGCACAGTGTGTCTCGTTTAGTCGGTGCGCCTCCGGGATATATCGGGTACGAAGAAGGCGGTCAGCTGACGGAAGCAGTCAGACGCAATCCATATGCAGTCGTGTTATTGGATGAAATCGAGAAAGCTCACCCGGATGTAGCGAATATCTTGCTGCAGATCCTAGATGACGGTCGCATCACAGATAGCCAAGGACGTTTGGTCAACTTTACGAATACGGTTGTCATTATGACTTCGAATATAGGATCTGCTTATTTACTTAATAATGATTTAGATGAGTCGGAGCATGCCAAAGAAGATTTGATTATGGCTGCACTTCGTAGTCACTTTAAGCCTGAGTTATTGAATCGGATGGATGACATTATTATCTTCCATTCTTTAACTGCTGAATCATTTAAAGCGATTGCTAACAAGATGCTCGTTGATTTGGTAGCTCGTTTAGAAGAGCAAGATCTAGAACTCGTCTATGATGAAGATGTACTCGATTGGATTGTGCGTGAAGGTGCAGATGCAGATTTCGGTGCACGCCCATTGAAACGATTCATCCAACGACATGTAGAAACAAAAGTTGCAAAAGAAGTAATACGTGGCGGATTGGTCGAAGGACAGCAAATCAAATTGTCCATGAATGATGGAGCATTAGTTGTAGAAGTCATGCCGGTAGTATAAGGTCAATATAAAAAGCGTAAGAACTGATGAACAGTTCTTACGCTTTTTGATCGTCTATTAAACGTCAGCTGGAGATTCGTTAGGAATGATTGCTGTGATAATCAATACAAGTACAGCCAAAACGATTGAAACGGTAACGCCCGCCATAAAGTCGAATTCGGTACCTCCAATGGAGCCAGCAACGTAGTTTAACATAGCTACTAATAGGAACGACCAAACAAATGTCATAATATAGTGCATGATTTTCACCTCGAATAGTCTATTTCAAAGTTCATCATACCATAGTCAGTCAAAACGTTGAAATGATTTTATACATTATATTTGACGAAAAAGTGTCCTCGTCTTGAAAAAGTACACATTTTCTTCTATAATTACTACCAGGTACTAATATTAGATGATAAGGAACGAGGTAGATGAGATGAGAGCTGGACTTTTAGGGATGGGGAAATTTGTTCCACAGACAGTTGTGACAAATGAAGATTTAGAAAAACGTTTAGATACTTCCGACGAATGGATTCGCACACGTACAGGAATACAAGAACGCAGAATTGCGGATGATACTATTGATACGTCTGACATGGCATTTGAGGCTGCGAAGGATGCATTGGAATCAGCGGGTATTCGCGCTGATCAAATTGGTCTTATTTTAGTAGCAACAGTAACACCTGATAACATATTCCCTTCTGTTTCAACGATGATCCAGCATCGCTTAGGTGCAAAGAATGCAGCGGCGATGGATGTATCTGCAGCTTGTGCAGGATTCATCTATGGTATAGTAACGGCCAAGCAGTTTGTTGAATCAGGCACGTATGACTATGTCCTCGTAGTAGGCGTGGAAAAGTTATCGAAAATCGTCGACTGGGAAGACCGCAATACAGCTGTTTTATTCGGTGATGGGGCAGGAGCGACAGTCGTAGGGAAAGTAAGTGAAGGCAGAGGAATTCTTTCATTCGAATTGGGAGCAGACGGTTCAGGTGGAAAACATCTTCATCATGATAAGTTTTTACAAATGAATGGCCGTGAAGTATTCAAATTTGCGGTACGTCAAATGGGAGAAACAGCGGTCAACGTTGCGAAAAAAGCAGGTTTGACGACTGACCAAGTGGATTATTTGGTTCCTCATCAGGCGAATATCCGTATTATGGAAGCCTCACGTGAGCGTTTAGGCTTACCGGTCGAGAAGATGTCCAAGACGGTTCACAAGTATGGGAATACGTCTGCTGCGTCTATTCCGATTTCATTGACGGACGATTTGGAAGAGGGACGCGTGAAAGACGATGATGTGATTGTTCTCGTAGGATTCGGTGGCGGCTTGACATGGGGCGGCTTATGTATAAAATGGGGTAAGTAATTAACCTGTAAAATAAAAGTTCACGATAGAGAGGAAGTTTGAAATTGGAAAAACGACGTGTAGTGGTAACGGGTATTGGTGGAATCTCCCCAGTAGGTAACTCTGCTGAAGAATCATGGAAAGCAGTCCTAGAAGGAAAATCCGGTATTGATATCATGACCAGACTCGATCAAGAGAAATTCCCAGTTCGTGTTATGGCAGAGGTTAAGGGATTCGATATCGAGCAATATGTTTCACGTAAAGACGCTCGGAAAATGGATCGATTCACGCATTATGCAGTCGCTTCAGCGATGATGGCAATGAAAGATGCAAACTTGGAACTTGAAGGCGACTTAGCGCTTCGTACAGGAGTTTGGATCGGTTCAGGAATCGGCGGAATGGAATCACATGAGACACAATTTAATACATTCCTTGAAAAAGGTTACCGACGCGTCAGTCCATTTTTCGTTCCGATGATGATACCGGATATGGCAGCAGGACAAGTGTCTATTTTCACAGGCGCTAAAGGTATCAACTCTTGTTCCGTTACGGCTTGTGCATCTGGTACAAACTCGATCGGGGATGCATTCGAAGTCATCCTTCGCGGAGATGCAGACGTGATGATTACGGGTGGAACTGAAGCACCGATTACGTCACTTGCAGTAGCAGGCTTCATCGCAAGTACAGCGTTGTCTTTAAATGATGATCCATCAAAAGCTTCCCGTCCGTTCGATAAAAACCGTGATGGTTTCGTTATGGGTGAGGGTGCAGGTATCTTGATTTTAGAAGAGTATGAGCATGCAGTTGCACGTGGAGCGAAGATCTATGCAGAGATCGTAGGCTATGGTTCAACTGGAGACGCACATCATATTACAGCACCGGCACCAGGTGGAGAAGGTGGCGCACGCGCTATGCAACAGGCATTGGCTAAAGCGGGCGTAGAGCCGAACCAGGTGGATTATATCAATGCACACGGAACGAGTACGCCATATAATGATTTGTTTGAGACAATGGCTGCGAAGACGGTGTTTGGCGATCACGCGTATAAGTTGGCGATGAGCTCGACTAAGTCGATGACAGGTCATTTGCTTGGCGCTGCTGGTGGTATTGAGGCGATCTTTACTGTGAAGGCGTTGCAGGAAGGGATTTTGCCTCCTACTATGAATTATGAGACCCCGGATCCTGAGTGTGATTTGGATTATGTGGTGAATGAGGCGCGTAAGGCTGATATTACGTATGCTATGAGTAATTCTCTTGGCTTTGGCGGGCATAATGCTTCGTTGGTGTTTAAGAAGATATAAGTTGGAGGTGGGAAGGGTCGATTTTGACTCTTTCTGCTTTTTTTATTGGAGAAGCTTAAGTTCAAGTTCAAGTTCAAGTTCGTTGGTGAGTGGAAGGGCACCGTTTACCGACGTTCCAGGCGGACGCTTTCCCATGGGCCCGCGGTGAGCCAACCAGTTCGCTGCGCTCTCTTTTGGTTGTCTCACCTGATCGGGCTGATCCATCGGGAGCATTCCTGTTTGGTTAGTGGAACCCTATTGAAATAGAAAAGTCCCCTTGGTATGATTCGGGGTGTCAAGGCGTCGACGGCTTGACCCCTAATTATAACCAA
>NZ_PDYW01000048.1:0-6557 GCF_002743245.1 Sporosarcina sp. P26b | reverse complement strand
TTTTATCAGAAGGTATCCTTTTTTTCTTCCTAAAACTAAAAAAATATATAAAAAAGAACGGACCCCATAAACTTCAATGGGTCCGTTCTTTTTCAATATGAGGAGGGTTTTGTCCCAGCCTCTTTATTAATAGAATTCGTCTTCTAAAACATTCTCTTCGTCTTCATATCGTGATTGATAAGAAGTGATCAGCGTATCCAGATGTTCTAGCTGCTCCTCGTAATTCAGGATGGACGAGAGGACGTGAAGTAAATGATAAGAAGAAAATTCTTCTTCTTCATTAGTAATCGCAATTTCCTTAACGAAAATATTCATCACTTCTTGTCGTTGCATAAACTCGCTATGTGTTTCATCGTCGTCGTAATCCGCTTTTAGCTTACCAACGAATTTCAGATGAAGCTGTTCATGATAGACGAGTAATGACTCTAGACGCTCCTGAATCATCATTCGGAAGTGCTCTGGAAGATTGATGAGTTCATTTTCATACATATGCATCCTTTTGAGAACGTCATAACTACTCCTAGTTGTACCGATCAATTGTCGATAGACAACAAGCCGTCTCGCTTTTGCGGCAGTAGTTTTCTTGAAATAGCTGCGCTCTTCTTTAAATAATAAGTACAGCTGATCAATTTGAATCAGACGTTCCTTTAACTTACTCAACGATTTCTTCATAGCAGTATGTTCAGACACTTGACGACCAGCTAAACGCGTCCAACGAATAATTTCGTCCTGTGCCTGATGAATCGCCTGAAACAGTTTCGTTTCATATTTCGGTGGCATGAACACTAGATTCACAATGAATGCCGCCAGTACACCTACCAAAATAGTACCTACACGAAGGAGGGCAAATGTTAGGAAGGCATCATCTTTAACCTCCATCACTGCAATCATTGTAACGAGTGCAAGTGACATAGATTTTTCGAGGCCCAGTTTCAACATAATAGTCATAACGATGACAGCTGCCAAACCGACTATTATAAGTTGAGGACCAAAGATGAGAGTGAATAAGACTGCTATAGTGGCACCGATTAAATTACCTTGCAATTGTTCTACTATTGTTAAGTATGATCTGTAAATAGAGGGTTGGATTGCGAAAATAGCTGCAATACCTGCGAACACTGCTGTAGGTAATTCTAATAAATTTGCGAGAAACAGAGCAAATACAATCGCAATACCCGTCTTAAAGACGCGGGCACCAAGTTTCATTGGGTAATTCCTTTCCTAAAAGCTCTTTTATGCTTACTTTACAATATACGCATAAAACGGTCAATTGTTCTATTTTAAAGTGCTTTAAATGCGCGATCTACTGCTTCAAGTGTTTCGTTTATATCTGATTCAGTATGAGCGGAAGTTAAAAACCATGCTTCATACTTAGATGGTGCTAAGTTGATGCCGTTTTTCAGCATTTCTTTAAAGAAACGTCCGAAAATTTCACCATCCGTTGCTTCAGCTTGCTTGTAGTTTTCCACTTTGACGTCTGTGAAAAATAACGTAAGTGCGCCTCCAAGACGATTGATCGTCAATTGGATACTGTGTTTTTTAGCCAATTTCAGAATGCCGTCTTCAAGTAAACCGCCTAAGCGATCCATCTCTTCATAAATGCCTGGTTCTTGAAGCACTTCTAGACAAGCGATTCCCGAAAGCATAGATGCAGGATTTCCAGCCATTGTTCCTGCTTGATAAGCGGGGCCGAGTGGAGCAACTTGTTCCATGATTTCTTTTTTACCGCCATAAGCGCCAATTGGTAGGCCACCGCCGATAATCTTTCCGAATGCTGTTAAATCCGGTTGAAGACCGAGTAATGTTTGTGCCGCACCGTAATGGAAACGGAACGCTGTAATGACCTCATCATAGACAGTCAGAACGCCTTGCTCTTTAGCTAACTCATGAACAAGTTCCAAGAACCCTTCATTTGGCTCGACGATTCCAAAGTTCCCGACAATTGGTTCGATTAGAATACAAGCAAGTTCATCGCCCCATTGTTTCATCGCTTCTTTATAGCTTTCGGGATCATTGAACGGAATCGTGATGACCTCTTTCGCGATAGAAGAAGGTACGCCTGCGGAGTCCGGTGTGCCTAATGTAGCGGGACCTGATCCAGCAGCTACTAATACAAGATCGGAGTGACCGTGATAGCATCCTGCGAACTTCATAATCTTCGTACGTCCAGTAAACGCTCTCGCTACACGAATGGTTGTCATAACAGCCTCTGTACCGGAGTTAACGAAACGAACTTTGTCCATTCCGGGAATTGCTTCTTTTAACATTTTTGCGAATTGTACTTCGTGGCGTGTCGGTGTTCCGTAAAGCACACCTGTTTCCGCTGCTTTTGTGATCGCTTTTGTAATGTGCGGGTGCGCATGTCCTGTAATGATTGGACCATATGCTCCCAAGTAGTCAATATATCGATTCCCATCAACATCATAAAAATAAGCGCCTTCTGCTCGTTCCATAACAGTAGGTGCACCTCCGCCAACCGCTCCGTATGCTCGGGCAGGGCTGTTCACGCCTCCCACAATATGTTCACATGCTTCTGCGTAGATTGCCTCTGAATTTTTTCGGTTCATTAGTAATTCCTCCAAATCATTTATACGTTATCCATTTTAGCATTAATCGAAGTGAAGTCTCTACCTTCAGAGTGAAGTATAGGTAAATTGTAAAATTCAAATACTTCCGATACGATAAGTGTGGAGAGAGTAAGTACACTATTCGTTTATATATATTAGAGGAGGAATTCAAATGGAAAATTTAGAAGGAAAACAAGCACCAGCATTCTCATTATCGAATGAAAATGGAGAAATGGTTTCATTAGATCAATATAAAGGAAAAAGCTATGTAGTTCTGTATTTTTATCCGAAAGATTCAACGCCTGGTTGCACGACGGAGGCATGTGATTTTCGTGATGCGCACGCGAACTTTGAAGGACTGAATGCTGTAGTGCTGGGTGTGAGTCCGGATCATGCAGTATCTCACCAAAAGTTTATCACAAAGCATAGCTTGCCGTTCTCCCTACTAGTAGATGAAGACCATGCTGTAGCTGAACAGTATGGAGTTTGGAAACTAAAGAAGAATTTCGGCAAGGAGTATATGGGCATAGAACGCTCGACATTTTTGATTGATCCAACGGGTACCGTAGTAAAGGAATGGCGAAAAGTTCGAGTGAAAGATCATGTAGCAAATGCACTAGCAACACTTGAGCAACTAACTAAATAGGAGGTTGTCACATGAAGGTACTATTCACATTTAAGATTAAAACTACATTTAAAGAGCAATTAAAAGAGAAGTATCCTAATGTCGAATTTATATATACTACAAATATTGATGATGCTTCATTGGAAGATATAGAGGTAATCGTGACAGATGGTGGAGATTTAACATCAGAACATGTCGAAAAAGCTACCGCGTTAAAATGGGTCATGGTAGCAGCGGTTGGAGTCGATACATTACCAATTGAAGCACTTCAGGAGCGCGATATTTTAGTTACGAATTCGCATGGTGTTCATAAAATGCCGCTAGCCGAATCTGTATTGGCACATTTACTATCCTTGGAACGTGGATTGCCAGGTATCTATAAAAGGGAGGATAAAAAAGAATGGAAGCTAGATTCTTTACCTGGTGAAATGAATCACTCCACTGCTTTAATAGTAGGAACTGGTGCAATTGGTGGGGAAATCGGACGCTTACTTCAGGCATTCCATGTCCGCACGATTGGCTGCAATCGTTCGGGTCACTCAAATCCTTCAATGGATGAAACAATTTCATTCCAAGAAATACTTGAGAGATTACCGGAAGCGGATTATGTCATCTCTATCTTGCCAAGTACGCCCCAAACAAGATGGATTTATCAGCCAGAGCATTTTCGTGCCATGAAAGAGACAGCGGTCTTTATGAATGTAGGTAGGGGTGACGCAGTGAAAGAGCAGTATGTGTTGGTTGCCTTGCAACAAAATGAAATTCGTCATGCGGTCCTTGATGTCTTTGAAACAGAGCCGTTGCCTGAAGATCATCCGTTTTGGGAATTGCCCAACTGTACAGTATCTCCGCATATGTCCAGTCTTTCCGATCAATATATCAAACGTTCACTTGATATCATGGATACCAATCTTGATAAGTGGGTGGCGGGGGAAAAGGACCTTATCAACCAAGTTGATTTAGCAAAAGGTTATTAATATAGCATAATCGGCAGAAATGTTGACAATACACCTCATAATTGAGTACACTAATTATAATGATTATAAAGAAGTAATTCTTATGAAGTGAGGTGCATTACGATGCCTGGAGTATTCTTAAAAGATGCGTTAGTGACATTGAAAGAAAGTGGTGTGAGAATAACTCCACAACGACATGCGATTCTTGAGTATTTAATCACATCCCATTCACATCCGACTGCTGATGAAATCTATAAAGCACTAGAATCAGATTTTCCCAATATGAGTGTGGCGACAGTTTATAACAACTTGCGTGTATTTCAAAGCTCTGGATTAGTCAAAGAGTTGACGTACGGAGATTCGTCAAGTCGTTTTGATTTCGTAACACATGACCATTACCATATTATTTGTGACGACTGCGGAAAGATTGTAGATTTCCACCATCCTGGTTTAGAAGAAGTAGAACGTCTTGCAGCGCATGTGACAGGATTCCAAGTGAATTCACATCGTTTAGAAGTGTATGGAACTTGTCCTGAATGTGCAGCGATGCAACAGAATCAAGCGAAATAAAAGAGTGTAACCCATTTGGGTTACACTCTTTTATTTTGTATTATTTTTCTTGCTTTACTTTTTTATTATACGCAATGTCGAATTCTTTACCTTCAAGATTGGGGTCGAGTGTCAACGGCTCGCGACAATGTCCGCACATATCAACTCGTCCAAGCACTTTTGTATGCTTGCCGCAATTTGGACACTGAACTCGTACAGCCCGTGTAGAAAGGGTACCGATCCACGCATACACCACTGTACTACCGATAATTGCAACCATGCCCAAAAACATAAAGATCAACATAACTACTTCATTAGAACGGAAGAATATTCCGATGTACATAATGACGACTCCGATGAAAATTAGTGACAAGGCAAATGACCGAATACGATTTATTTTATTTTTGTAAGGCTTCATCTCAAGTTTCCTCCTAACGCTATCCTCACCTAATATATCATATTATTATTTAATTGCAGTACAAACTCCCTTTAAATTAAAGGATTTTATGTGAAATTCGTCGAAATAGAGTATTCGAGACTATCTATAGAAAACTGGGAGGCGAGAAAGTGGAACAAATGCTACGGCCAGTATACCAAGAGAGAGCGAGCTTGCCCGAGACGTTAAGTGTCCTTCTCATTGGCAATCAAAGAGAAGATGATCCGATTACGGATACATTTGATGAAATCTTATTCATCATCACTTCAAATAATGAAATACCGATTCAGACAAAACACTATACAGATGGCAAGCGTAAAGCAGCCATGCATATCATTAGCGAGCGCCAACTAACACACTGGTTACTTGTGGGAACCAATAAGAAAATCATTGATTGGTTAATCCTCGGCAAGTTATATTTTGATCGAGATGAATATGGGGAGCAGCTGAAACAGCGTTTATCCGAAGAACCGTTATTCGGTAGAGGGATTAAAATGGGGATGGAAATGGCTAAAATGATTCGCGCTTATAATGAAGGGAAAATTCATTTCGAAAGAAAACAATACATGGATTCCTATCTATTCGCGATCAATACACTGCATAACTTAGCTAGGTTCGTCGCTGTTAAGCATAACGTTTTACCTGAAAACACTGTGTGGGCGCAAATGAAGAAAATAGATCCAGCTGTTTTTAAGTTGTACGAAGAATTAATTGGAAGTGAAGAAGAATTAGAGAAACGTCTAGATTTAGTGTTCTTGGCAAGTGAGTTCTTTATTCATAACTACACAAGTGAAGCAGCAACACATTTATTGGATATTATGAGCGAAAGAGAATCTTGGACTATCCAGCAATTGCATGAACAAGACGAGTTGGCGTTGTATTCCTCGGATTTAGAGTTCTTTATTGAATACTTAGTGGATAAGCATTTAATTGAGATCACACCAGTACCGTCTAAAAATGATTTGCTATTCCACAGAGAGTACCGTATTATAAGGGCTCGGTGACTGTCGTAGAGCGGTTCTTCGATCGCTCTATAATTTTTTTGGAATAGTTGTTGACATATTCTTTAACGCCATGTTATTATAATAAATGTCGCTTGGGAGAAACGTTCTAAGCAACACGAACAAAACATTCGAAAAAGAATTTTAAAAAAGACTTGACGAATGAGAGTAAGATGAGCTATATTAGAGAAGTCGCTTTTACAAGAAGCGCAAAACACGAACCTTGAAAACTGAACAGCAAAACGTTAACGAAATACAGTTTGTGCCTGGCTTGCCAGTGACATAAACAAAAATGAGTATCTTAATTGATGCCAGCAAATGAAACTCGAGCTAATCGAATTTCTCTTATGGAGAGTTTGATCCTGGCTCAGGACGAACGCTGGCGGCATGCCTAATACATGCAAGTCGAGCGAACTGTTGGAA
>NZ_PDYW01000047.1:0-7092 GCF_002743245.1 Sporosarcina sp. P26b | reverse complement strand
TGACTAAATTTTATCAGAAGGTATCCTTTTTTTCTTCCTAAAACTAAAAAAATATATAAAAAAGAACGGACCCCATAAACTTCAATGGGTCCGTTCTTTTTCAATATGAGGAGGGTTTTGTCCCAGCCTCTTTTTATATAATCGTATGCACCTCTACATTAATTAATAGTGCATTGTGCACTTCCAACCATTAAAGTATAGGCGACAATAAACGAGATATCGATTGCTTAAACTTAATGAGCAATGATCGCTCTTCATAACGCTCTTTCGTCAGTTTCGAACTCAACTCAGTGTCTTGGCGGAATAGGTCAGTTAATTGTGACGCTACTTTCTCATCATAAACAATAGCAGTTACTTCGAAGTTCAAACGGAAACTACGTGAATCAATATTCATAGTACCTACTACTGCTACTTCTTCATCCACGACAATTGTCTTCGCATGTAAAAAACCATTTTCATACAACAATATTTTTGCTCCATAATTAAGCAAATCACCAACATAAGACCAAGTAGCCCAGTAAACAAACGGATGATCCGGCTTACATGGAATCATAATCCGCACATCCACACCAGATAATAATGCGATTTTACAGGCGTCCATAAAGCTAGTATCCGGGATAAAATAGGGTGTCTGAATGTAGACAGTCTTTTTAGCCGATAATAATAACTTGATGTACATATTTTTTAGATGTTCTGTCTCGGAGTTTGGTCCACTTGAAACAATCTGTACTGGACTAGTGCCACTTTGTTTTTCTGTCTGGAATAAGTAGTCTCCCCAATCACCTGGCTCTTTCTTACCCGCTTGATGCCAATCAAGAATGAACTTTCCTTGGATGTGATTGACTGCCCCCCCTGTCATCCTGAAATGTGTATCACGCCAATACCCAAATTTCTTATTAAGACCTAAGTATTCATCCCCCACATTGAAACCACCAATATACGCAATTTCACCATCAATAATACAGAGCTTCCGGTGATTTCTATTATTGACCCGGAAGTTCACTAGACGGAACATGGATGGAAAGAATACTTCTACATTTCCACCTGCTGCACGTAAATCATTATAGAATTTAGGTGGCGTCTTCTTGGATCCTACTTCATCGTACAAAAGTCGAACTTTAACTCCTTCTTTTGCCTTTTGAATTAGGAGATCACGCAATTTAGTACCTAAGGAATCGGACTGAATAATATAGTACTGAATATTAATCTCTTTAGTCGCCAAACTGATATCTTCGAACAACGCAGCAAATTTCGCATGTCCATCATCAAATATTTTTATATGATTATCTTTGGAAAGTAGTGCGTGAGAGGATTTTAAATTCATATGAATTAATTCCCTATGTTCTTTTAATAATGCATTATTTTCAAGTATGGCCAAGTTTTCGGGTAATAGTTGTTTATCCACTTCCGTTTTCTCAGCCTTTCTTTCTGCGGCTGAAAGATTATAGAAGTTTTTCTGTTTCAAACTGCGACCGAAAAACAGATAAATAAAGAATCCGGCAATAGGAATGAATACCAAGAGCATGATCCAAGCCCACGTATTTCCAATATCTCTTCTTTCGATAAATAATACTGAGGCCAGTAGCAGAATGTTTAATATGGTTATAACAGATAACAGAGTTGTTAGAATATTACCCAATTCCATACCGACCATCATTCCTCCAAGCTCTATCATTTCTTCCACCCCTTTCTATTAAAAGGTAGTCTTTAATATAGCATAGAGCCTACGCTATCGCAGTAATTTAAAATATACTATGTCTAGTATTTTAAATTGACTTCCTTATTACTATATTATTGAAAGGGTACGTATTGATACATAGAATGGCCGTTTTTAATGTAATTAATTCTTCTCGTAGCAAAAAGCCAGTCCTATGGGAGACTGACTTTTCTTTATAAGCAAACTCATACTATACAATCTCCTAGCTTATATAGTATAGGTTTAGTAATTTCCCGGGAAATGTCGCTAGTTATTCCTTCAATCTTTCAACTTACGCATCTCTTTGTATTAACGCTCTACTATTACCCGTGCCTAGCAAGTTCCAAGTGTTACACTATGACTAAGCTTCATCTTCCATACTTGTGAAAAACTCTTCCTTAATCCGTTTCCCATAAGCTTGTCCACTCTCTCCACGTTCTCTTGGAAACTCTTGCATAACAAGTGGCAAAACTCTTTCCCATAGTACATTCATCACATAGACATCCCTATCGAAATAATAGTCCAGTTCATTCAATGTTAATTGAAGGGACTTCGCATACTTTCGTTTTTCAGCATCCCAAACTGTCGAAACATTCTCTTTGATATAAGCGTCTATTTCATCTTCCGTTACCGTAATACCATAAGCTTCTTCCGCTATTTCCAGTGCATCTTGATAATGATCCGTTTGCTTCTCCGCAATTCCTTTTAGGAATGGTGAAGAGTGCTCCTCTCCTGTCAGATTATTGTTCACACGCAAACGAAACTCTGTCTTATTTGTTGAAAATGAGCTTTCAAGTTTGTTGCTACGAATACCAGATTGAATAGATGTCAGCTCTTCTACCATTTCAGGCATATCTTTTAACACTTTCTCAACCGATTGGTTCATTTGAGCATAATCAATTCCTATCGTTTCTATCTTCCGTTGTTCTGAACTTGCTGTCTGTTTGATCAACAACGTCCCGGCAATCAAGACAGTAAAACAAATCATAATGAGGTGAAACCGATTGCGAGCAGTCATGGTCATTCGCTCCTTCATTTGTTAGGTCGTTCTAGTATGTCATAGGTGTCTTGAATTATTTGTTGAATCCGCTGATTATCACTGAAAACTTTCCTCTATAATTCGACATTAAAAAACCCAAGACCCCGAATGAACCGGATTCTTGGGTGATGATTTATTTACGCACAGCAGGTGATTTTTCAATCATAAACGTTACTACTACGAATAAAGCAAAACTTACTAAAAGTACAGTACCGCCTACAATGTAAAGCACAAGAGAGAATACTTCATTGATATTAAACGGTTGAAGAAATTGTAACCACATGCCCGCGGTTAAACCAATTGCACCAATAATGCCCGTCCAGCCTTGAAGTGTTAATAACTTTCTTGCACGGACACGGTAAATCTTGTAGAACACTCCCCAAGAAAATACCGACAACCAACCCACTAACAAAATATGCGCGTGAATTGGACGAAACGCATAAGAACCTGCTCCCGCCATATGTGAACCTAAAACTGTACCTATCAAACCAAAAATTGCTGCAATACGTATCAATCGAATACTCCACTTTTCTTGCATACTATATTTCCTCCCATCATCTTTCTACTACACTCATTATAACTCACCAAGATGAACGGAAGATGAACTTCTGGTTACAGCTTTGGCAAGTGTATGATAAATTCCGTACCTTCACCAAGTTCACTGACTACTTCCACACGCCCATCATGGAGACGCACAACTTGTTCAACAATTGACAATCCAAGACCCGTACCTTCTACTTCACGCGTTCTTGAGTGATCTGCACGATAGAAACGGTCAAATATTCTATTCTTTGTTTCTTCAGTCATACCAATGCCGGTATCTTTAATCGAGAAAGTGACCTCATTTGACTGCTCGGTCAGCTGGATATCAATCGACCCTCCATCCGGTGAATACTTCAGGGCATTCGACAATAAATTCTCCCATACTTTCTCTAGAAATGCAGGATCCCCTTCAAAAATGATGTCGTCAACCTCAAGCATGACAGACATCTCTTTCTCTTGCACTAACCACTGGAATTTACGAACCGTTTCTCTCACTTGTTGATCCACGCGGAAGTCTTTTTTTTGCAGCGGTGATATCAATTGATCAAGCGACGTCAATAGTAGTAGCTGCTTAGTCAATGTCGAGAGTCGTTCCGTTTCAGATTGAATGATTCCTGCATATCGTAAACGTTCATCTGTCGGCAACGCTTCATCCGATAATAAATCCGCGTAGCCTTTAATATTTAGTAAAGGCGATTGGAAATCATGCGATACATCACTAATAAACGCTTTACGTATCTGATCATTCTCATTAAGACGATGAATCATCTGCTGAAAACTCTTCGCAAGCTGTCCAATTTCATCACTTCGATCAATAGACAGCTCACTAGTAAATTCTTCTTCGCCAACCTTTTTCGTTGCCTTAGTCAAAGCTACAATCGGCGCAATCAACTTACGCGCTACAACGAGCATCGATAGAATACTGATGATGGCCATGACGATCACCATACCACCTAGCAAATAGTGAATTTCTGTGAACAGCATCTTAATATCAGGTCGCAAGAACAATGCATATGTCTGCCCACCGTACGTAAAAGGTACTCCCACTGTATTGGCAGATTCATTGGAAAAGTATCCAGTCACAAATGTCTCCGCCTTTAAATCGCGCATACCGTGATATACTTCGCCAGCGTAGACGTTTTGAATCGCTTCTTCTTCGAGATTATTATCACGGAACGCTTCGCCATAGATAGTGGGGCTACTTGTCGGTGATATAACCAGAAGCTTATATCCCACATCGGCTAGCATATCAAAGTACGAGGATAGATCCATTCCATCATTTTCTTCAACAAAAGACGCAATCCCCTCAGCCACTTTGACATTCTTCGTATCGTTTTGTGCTTTTAAATATCGATGATAATACGTGTTCACTGAAAGAAAGGCTAGAATTGCACTTAGCATCATAATACCAACCGTCAACAGTAAAAACTTTCCGTACAGCGATTTCATTCAGAAACCTCAAGCTTATAGCCAACACCGCGAATCGTAACGATCTTCACCTGATCTGTTAGCTTCTCCAGCTTATCGCGCAACCGCTTAATATGCACACTCAATGTCTGCTCATCCCCTTCATAATCAAAGCCCCACACGCGCTCTACTAGCGCCTCGCGCGTGAACACTTGGCTATGACGTGATGCGAGCACCGATAGCAATTCAAATTCCTTCAATGGAAGCAACAACGACTTCTTTCCAAGCACAACTTCATAACTCTTTCGGTTAATCAGTAACGGTCCAACCTGAATCATCTGATCTACCGCTCTATCATAACGACGCAAAATGGCATGGATGCGGAACAATAATTCCTTCGGCTCAAACGGCTTCACCAAATAATCATCTGATCCAGCTAAAAAGCCGCGCTCCTTGTCCTCCATCTCACCCTTTGCTGTCAATAGCAACACGGGAATCTCCGTATCTTCACGGAGCCTCTTCGTCAGTTCATAGCCATCCATACCAGGCATCATCACATCCACCACAGCTAAGTCGGGCCACTCTCTGTCGACTACTTCAAGTGCCTCCAATCCATTCATCGCCTTCACAACGGTATATCCCGCCTGCCGCAAGTGAATGCTAACCAAATCTAAAATATGTATATCATCATCTACCACTAAAATCTTCATTTAGACCGCCCTTTCCTTCTCCACTCTGCATTCAATAGTCCTGAAAGAATAATAATCACTGCTGTTAAGTAAAACCATAACACAAGCATGATAATTCCTGCCAATTGTCCATACAGCCTCGAATAATCTACCCGTGATACATACTCCCCAAATAACAATGAAACAAACTGCCAGCCAAATGCTGAGAGTATTGCACCCGGTAACGCCTCTTTCCACTTCATCTTTCCAGTTGGCATCAATTGATAAAATAATAAAAAGAACAAGAACAAGAAAAACGTACCGAGTCCCCATTTAATATTCGGCCAAATATATAACCAGCCTTCCCATGCATCCAGCACATCATAATACGCAATCACGGTATGTAAAAGCTTTTCAATCAAAGGCAAAAATAGCGACATCGGAACGATAAGCATGAATAGAATCGTTACACCTATATTACGGATTATATTCACCCACAACGGCTGCTGATAAAGCCTCCTGTTTGCTAAATCCAATGATCGGGCAAAGGATTGGACCGCAACAGACGTCGTCCACAACGCGGCCAACGCGCTCAACACGAGCAACTTGCCATGACTTTTATAAAGCATAGACTGAACACTCTGCTCAATCAGCCGAAAAGACTCCTCTGGCACGAACGGACGTAATAACGCTAAAATACTAGCCTCTTGCACAGGCAGAAATTGTACAATCGATAGCACTACAAGTAAAAAAGGCAACACGGAAAGTAACATATAGTAAGCATTCTGAGCCGCCTGATCAAAAAAGCGTTCTTTAAAAAACCGCTTGATTATCGTTATAACCATAAAATCCCCTCCCCTGCTATCGTACGTCTCTTACTATCAATATACCCTAACTTTCCATAGACTATTAAGTTAAATGAGTTTTTGTAGGGGAAATAAATAGTCTGGTTTTTTTGTTTTTGAGAGTACATGACAGTGAGTTGCTGGTTCTGGAAGATAGTTCGTCTGTATTTTGGATAGAGAAGGGAGAGTAGTAAGTAAACACGTAGTGGGAGCTATGAGCGATCTTGGGGGTTGATAGAGCGGTGAGCGTGGTTGATAGAGCGGACAAGGTGAGGGATAGAGCACTTAGCGGCGTCAATAGAGCGTTCAACTGAGTAGATAGAGCGCTTGTGGTGAAAGATTGATCGACACATAGTTTTTGGTGGGAGTTAGATACATATTGAAGGCTATGAGCGGTTGCGGGGGATGATAGAGCGGTGAGCGTGTCAGATAGAGCGGTCACGGGGAAGAATAGAGCACCCAGCAACGCCAATAGAGCGGTCAACGCAGTAGATAGAGCGCTTATAGAGGATAATTGATCGACACAGATAATCATAGTGGAAAATGAAGGCTATGAGCGGTTTTCAGAGGCTATAGAGCGTTGAGCACGGCAGATAGAGCGGCCACGGCGAGGAATAGAGCACTCAGCGACGCCAATAGAGCGGTCAACGCAGCGGATAGAGCGCTCACGGAGAAAGATTGATTATACTGGATAAAAAGGTAACGCAATAACTAAAATGGGATCATCTCCTCTTTAATGCGATTAAATTCTCCCTGAAAACACAAAAAAGCCACTCCCCAAAGGGAATGGCTTCGCGTGCCTAGCAACGTCCTACTCTCACAGGGGGAAACCCCCAACTACCATCGGCGCTGAAGAGCTTAACTTCCGTGTTCGGTATGGGAACGGGTGTGACC
>NZ_PDYW01000046.1:0-7155 GCF_002743245.1 Sporosarcina sp. P26b | reverse complement strand
CTCGAGTTTCATTTGCTGGCATCAATTAAGATACTCATTTTGTTTGTGTCACTGGCAAGCCAGGCACAAACTGTATTTCGTTAACGTTTTGCTGTTCAGTTTTCAAGGTTCATAAGGTTGGTCTCTCGTAAGAGTCAACTTTCTTATATTAACATCTCGTTGTTATGTTGTCAACACTTTAGTTAAAAACTTTTTCGTTGTGTTTTTCGCTAAGTCGCTAACTGCAAAAGCAACTTTATAAATATACCACCTGTTTTCAAAAAGCGCAACTGTTTTTATCAATTCTTTTTGCTTTTCTTTTACATTCTATATAAACGCTTGATTTTAGACAGAAAAAAACAGCTCCAATATAGCTATTGGAGCTGTCGTATCAGTCTTTAGGACGCATTTGAGGGAATAATAGTACGTCACGGATTGATTGAGAGTTCGTCAACAACATGACGAGACGATCGATTCCGATACCTAGACCACCTGTAGGCGGTAGTCCGTATTCTAATGCTGTAATGAAATCTTCGTCCATTTCATGCGCTTCGTCGTTTCCTTGTTCCTTCTCAACAAGTTGCGACTCAAAGCGTTCGCGCTGATCGATTGGATCATTTAATTCCGTAAAGGCGTTCGCGTGTTCACGACGGACGATGAATAGCTCGAAGCGATCCGTGTAGCGTGGATCTTCCGGGTTCTTCTTCGCAAGAGGTGATACCTCTACAGGATGTCCGTAGATGAATGTCGGCTGCACAAGTTCTTCTTCTACTTTTTGTTCGAAGAAT
Source organism: Sporosarcina sp. P26b (assembly GCF_002743245.1). Taxonomy (NCBI): domain Bacteria; kingdom Bacillati; phylum Bacillota; class Bacilli; order Caryophanales; family Caryophanaceae; genus Sporosarcina; species Sporosarcina sp. P26b. The sequence goes on along the minus strand of NZ_PDYW01000046.1, from coordinate 6,388 downwards.
TCATTCAGTACATGACCTACTTCCATAGAAGGAGTTACTTGAACGTTATGCTCTTTTGCTAATTCATGTGCTTGTTCTTTCGTCAATTGCTGCCAGAAGTCAACACCCGTAAAGTCTTTAACTGCGTCTGCCATGTGCAGTCGTTTCCAACGTGGTGCTAATTCGATTTGATCGTCACCGTATTGGATTGTCGTTGTACCGAGCACTTCTTGCGCGATATGTGCCACAAGGTTCTCAGTCAATTCCATGATGTCGTTGTAATCTGCATAGGCTTCGTACAACTCAATCATTGTGAATTCGGGGTTGTGGCGAGTGGACATTCCTTCATTACGGAATACGCGTCCGATCTCATATACTTTCTCTAGACCTCCAACGATTAGGCGCTTTAGATGTAGTTCAATAGCAATTCGCATGTATAGTGTCATATCAAGTGTATTGTGATGTGTAACGAATGGGCGAGCTGCTGCTCCTCCTGCAATCGAGTGAAGCATAGGTGTTTCTACTTCAAGGAAACCTTGTCCATCTAAATAATGACGCATGGATTGAATGATACGACTACGCATAATGAATGTTTCTTTGCTGCCTTCAGTCGAAATCAAGTCTAGGTAGCGTTGGCGATAGCGCTGTTCTACATCTTGTAAGCCATGGAACTTCTCAGGTAACGGACGTAATGCTTTCGTCAAGAACGTAAACTTCGTCGCTTTAATAGAGAGTTCTCCTACTTTTGTTTTGAAGATAACGCCTTGTACGCCGACAATGTCTCCAAGATCCGCAAAAGTGAATAGCTTATAAGCATCTTCACCAATAGCGTCTTGACGCACGTAAATCTGGATTTGACCTCCAAGATCTTGGATATGCGCAAATCCTGCCTTACCTTTACCACGCTTCGTCATGATACGGCCGGCAATTGTTACTTCATGCTCGTTCTCTTCCAGCTCTTCTTTTGATTGTTCTTCATATGTAGAGCGGATTTCACTTGTTAGGTGTGTTCGTTCAAAACGCTGACCGAAAGGATCCAAACCACCTTCGCGTATATCTTTCATCTTCTGGCGTCTCACCAAAAGCTGATCATTCATTTCATCCATATTGGACATTACCTTTCACTCCTTCATACTTTGACTATCCCTCTTCACGGGAATGGTCGTCTGCAACTATTGTACACAAATTCCAGGCCTAACAAAAGGACAAACAGTTATCTCGTGTGTTTGTATAGAAAAACTGCCACGTTATAGGACAGTTCGTTCAATCTTATTGTAGAAACTCCTCAATTCGCACAATCTTTTTCCAAAGATTCACTCCGTCTTCCTTTATCGCAGGCTCTTCATTGTAGAGCCTTCCCGTTATAGGATTCTTTACTTCCGGGTTAATTTCGACTAGTGGAACGAGAACAAAGGCGCGCTCTTGCATACGGATATGTGGAATAATCAGATGCTCCAGTTGAATGTGCTCTTCATTATAAAGCAAGATATCCAAGTCTACCGTCCGTGGACCCCAACGGATTTTACGCATTCTACCAAGCTTGTTTTCAATGGATTGACACGCACTCAATAATTCTGTTGCTTCTAATGTAGTCTCTAGATTCACTACGATATTCAAAAACTTCGCTTGTTCTGTTAATCCGACAGGCTCAGTTTCGTACACTGAAGAAACTTTTAACGCCTTAATAGAAGGATTTTCATTTAACAACTCCACAGCTTGCTGTAAATGCTCGAGGCGATTACCTATATTCGACCCGAGTGACAAGTAGGCGTTATTCAAGTGAAACGCCCCCTCGTGATTTCCACGGAAACGGATGAGTAATGCCCTCGAATCGGTGGATCCGGCTTTATAAGTAGGACGCGCACACCATTCACCTTTTCCGCAAAGTCTGTCATAATCGTACCCGCCACTGTTTCCGCCACCGTTTCGATCAAATGAACTGCTTCTCCTTCCACAATGTTCTTGCACATCTCATACACTTCCGCATAGTTCATTGTTTTCGATAAATCATCAGTTTGTCCAGCTTCGGCAAGATCTGTTGCCAATGAAACTGTCAGACGAAAGCGCTGTCCGAGTTTATTCTCTTCAGGCAATGCGCCGTGGTAACCGTAAAACTCCATATCATTCAAATGAATATAATCCATGAAACCCCTCCATTTTATCGCTTACCCAGTGTATGCTGCTTTCTTCGTCAGTACATCCATCATCTTGACCATCCGCGAGATTTCCTTTACATCGTGAACTCGCATAATATGTCCACCGTGCTCAATACCGTAGCAAACCGTGGCGCCTGTACCTTCAACTCGCTCATCCACAGGCAAATCGAGTACTTTCCCAATCATGCCTTTACGGGACGTACCAAGTAAAACAGGATATCCAAGATCCGCAATCGAAGATAGTCCTTGCATCGCTAGTATATTCTGTTCAAGATCTTTCGCAAAGCCGATACCTGGATCTAGCCAAATCATCTCTTCACTAACTCCTGCTCGTTTCGCAATCTCGATACTCTCTTGCAAATCTTCTATAACTGCCTCCATGAACGGTAGCTGATAATCACGATCTTCGCGGTTATGCATCAAGATGATCGGTATGCCATATCGCGCCGCTACTTCTGCAATGGCTGGTTCACGCTTTGCTCCCCACACGTCATTAATTATACTCGCGCCCGCCTTAACCGCGGCTTCCGCAACAGCTGCTTTTGACGTGTCAATCGATATTACACAGCCGAGTTCTCGAGTGAGTAATTCAATGATCGGCACAACCCGCGCTATCTCCTCTTCTACCGAAACAGGAGTGTGCCCCGGACGGGTAGACTCACCACCGACATCAATGATTTTCGCTCCATCCATGAGCATGCTTCGTGCGTGTTCAAGCGCTGGGTTTTGCTTGCCAAATTTCCCACCATCCGAAAACGAATCCGGTGTGACGTTCAGTATCCCCATGATGATTGTTTCTTCCATAAAATTAATCGTCGTTTCTCCCAGTTGATAAGAGGCACGTGCTTTTGATAGTTCCATTACTGGTCACTCACTTTCATTCGGTTGACGGCTTGTTGGTAACCGGCATGTAATTGTTGATAGACCGGTCCTTCTTTGCCAGAAAACCTCGTTTCTCCTACTCGGCGAATTGGAACTAGTTCCTGAATCGCATTGGTAATGAATACTTCTTCCGCCGATTCGAGTTCACCAGGCATGTATAACCCTTCATGAACAGCCAATCCAACTACTCCCGCGGTCTCCATTACAAAGGCCCGTGTCGTACCCGGTAAAATTCCTGTCTCTAATGAAGGTGTATACAACTCGCCTTCTTTTACCCAAAATATATTCGATGTAATGCCTTCTGCTACATATCCGTCAGATGTAACGAATAAGCCTTCTGTTTCTCTCAATGAAGGCAATTCGAGACGTCCTTTTACATTATTTGCATACTGATGAGACTTATGACGAACAACACTTTCAGGTTCATTGCGCGTCGTGGCAAGCCAGACACCATCTTTTTCTGTATGTACAGCCGGTAGATGAAGTGCCTTTTGAAAGATCAGTACATTTGGTTGTTTGTATTGAGTAGGGGCTAACCCGATATCATGCACACCCGCCGACACGTTTAATCGGTAATAACCATCCTCGCAGCCATTCTCTTTATATAAAGAATGAATCGCCATCAGAATTTCTTCATCGCTATACGGCATCTCTATATGGTAGTCAATCAAAGCTGACCGCAATCGAATCATATGCGAATCATAAAGAAATACTTCCCCACCGTACGTACGGAAGGTTTCGAAAAACCCTAATCCGTAAAGAAATCCATGATCGAAAGGGGAAATGCGTAGTTCATCTGCATGTACTTGCTCCCCGTTCATCCAGCAAATCAATGTGAGTGCCCACTTTCTTGACGAGTGACTAGCTCAGCCATTTTTTTCGCCTGCCACAGCGCTTTCGCTTTATTCAAAGACTCTTCATATTCTGAAGCAGGATCTGAATCTGGTACTAGACCAGCACCCGCTTGAATATGCACGACACCTGCTTGAATAAATGCCGTACGAATTGTGATATTTAGCTCCAAATCTTCATTAAAACCAATCCATCCCATTGATCCTGTGTAGAGACCTCTGCGTGTCGGCTCCAATTCTTCAATGATTTCCATCGTACGCAGTTTAGGATCTCCCGTAATTGAACCACCAGGGAAAACTCCGTGCATGATGGGCGCAAGATCTTCAGAAGCTGCCGTACCCCGTACATTTGATACCAAATGCATGACATGTGAGTACTTTTCAACGACCATGAATTCATCAACTTCTACTGTGCCTTCTTGACAGATTCCTTCAAAGTCTGCACATTCGAGATCGACAAGCATCTTGTGCTCACCTTTCTCCTTCGTATTCGATACCAATTCTTCCTGCAAAGCGAGGTCTTCTGTTTCCGTCAAACCGCGTTTGCGCGTACCACCGATTGGACGAGTGCTCAATTCAGTTCCACGTTTTTTTAACAATAACTCAGGTGAACCGGAGACTACTTCAAAATCCGGCGCCGCCATATAAGCCATATAAGGAGAGGGGTTGAACGAACGCAGCGCTTCATACATCAATAAAGATGGCGCTTCGAGTGGTTTTGACTGACGTACAGACAGATTCACTTGTACAACATCTCCCTGCTCGATAAATTGCTGTACATCACGGACCATCTGTTCAAACTGCTCTCCTGTTACGGAAACTTGCAAATTATCCTCTGTGACGTCAACATCCGTCGCTTGTCCAGGTGTAAACTGACGATTGATCAAGCCTATTTGTGATGCTTCCGTCCATTCATTCACCATATCATCCAAGCTGTGCTGCTTCTGAGGCAATGCCATAAAATAGACTTTCTCATTTTCTATGTCAAGCACGGCCCATTGATCGAATAGATAAAAGAATACATCAGGTGTTACCAGATCATCTTTCGCAAGAACCGGCAGCGTCTCATAGCGTCTGACATAATCATAACTGATCATCCCGATAGGACCACCTTGGTAGGCGGGTAACTCATTCTGGTACTCCAGCTCATATTGCGTCATAAAATCATTTAGCAGGACTAGCGGATCTTCTCCTGTTAATATTTCTTCTTTGCCATCACGCCACTCCAAGCGTAGCCCTGTTTCGATTGCCTGAAATGTCACAAGCGGATCAAGTCCCGCCACGCACATCTCTCCACCACGACCACTTTCTAATAAAACATGTCGTTCCACTTCTGTCGCAAGTTGACGATAGGCGTAAAAGAATTCATCTTTTGTCATTGAAGCCGTCTGATAAGCTACTGTATTCATGCTAGTTCCCCCTGCATTTCTAATGTTCACTCTGCTTTACTTTCCTCTATTAACTGTTTGATCATCTTGTCATCAAGCGGCAACATTAATTTATCTGTGATGACGCCTTCTTCATTGATGATATACGAAGTCGGGTAGACTTTGATCTGATACATTTTCATGACTTCGCTATCCTTATCTAATAAAATCGGGAACGACAATTTATATTCATCCACGAATTCCTTCGCACTTTCGACTTTATTCTTTTCAGTCTTTGTCATGTTGACTGCGAGTATTTCCATATTGTCGGTTTCTTTATTGTCGGTGTAGTAGCTATCCATATGCGGCATTTCCGAACGACATGGTGGACACCACGATGCCCAGAAGTTTAACATAACTGTTTTACCCTGGTAGTCGGATAACTTTACCGTATCCCCATCAAGTGTGGTTAGTTCAAAGTCAGGTGCTACATCCCCTTTATCGAGGCCTGGCTTGTCAGGTTCGGTAGTGGTTTGCCAATCTTGCGGCAGACGTTCACGCTCGTCTTTCGGTAATTTATCTATTCCGGCATCTTCATAACCCGGAATACCAGAAGTTTCTTCTTTAATTTCTTTGTTCAACATGAATATAATGAATCCCATGATGACGACAACTAAAACTGAAATAATTATGCTCCACTTTTTTTTCACAGTGAGCCTCCTCTGTTCTATGTATAGCTTGCTTGGTTCGTCTTAATTATACAGATTTCAGTGCGCTGATAAAAGTTTGAAGTTTATCTACGGTCAAATGTATCGTGCAAAGCGGGTTGGGAATGAGTTTTGTTTGGAATAGATAAGTAAGATGCGGCAGTAGTTTGTTGTTTTGCGAGACGTTTTCTCTTCCTTGTTTTGGCAAAGGTAGCGGTTTGACTGGCAATGTAAGTGGGGCGTGCATTGGACCCACTTCGGCGGTGGTGAATGGCTTCCGCAATGAGCCAGACAGGAAGTGCGCCTGGCTGTCTCATTACTACGCCTACCACGTGCAGCCGCCTACGTTAGATAGTGTGTAGAGCAGTTCTGATTCTTCTTTTGCAAGAATAAGGAACGAATACTACCAGGTCACTGGTTTCATCTACTATAAACCACAACCTGAC
>NZ_PDYW01000045.1:0-8994 GCF_002743245.1 Sporosarcina sp. P26b | reverse complement strand
CAGATCTGTAGAGTTCGACGATTGTTTGTTTGAATTCCTGGTTATAACGTTTTTGTTTCATTCCGGACACGTCCTCTCTATTTATTAGGATAGAGACTTAACTAACTTGTGTCCATACATCTATACTAGCTCCATTCTATCTTTCAATTTTTTAATTTAATTTCAAGTTATATTTTTTAACATGTAATTGAGTGTTTTTAGTATCTCATTATTATCCTTTAACTCGCTTTGTAACTCTCCTATCTTCTCCATCAATGCTCTATTTTCTTCTTCTCCTAATTGAAGATGTCTCATTTCCTCAAAAACACCTATACCTGTTAACTTCTCTATATAAGTTTTTTCATAATAAACTCTTTCCTCTTCAATAACTTCTTTAAATAAATCTTTTATCTTGTCCTTACCTGTTGAAGTTAAAACTCCAAGATAGTTGTTATTAAGGTCAGTGTCTTTCATCTTCTTTTCGGCAAGATAAATAACTTGTTCTCCAAACTGTTTAATTAAATACTTATTTAGGTTTTCACTCATAAATACCGTCTCCCTTATAATTAATTAAAATATTAGTCGATTAAAACTCTACGTCATACTCATGTGTCGGTTTCCACTCTCCTCTATTAAGAGTAGTGGCAAATTCGTATATACCATTCAAGAAGCTTGCTCTTCGTTGAGAGTTATTACCAGTTCTCATGATGATGGTTTCTTTTAGCGGATGATTACTTTCTATTAAATATTCATTTCGCTTGTCTAATCGTTGTAAGAGATACATTGCAGGTAACCTAGCAAACTTACCATTTACTTCTCCCCTATTGCATTCTTTACAGGTTAGCACTAAATTCCAAACACCATTTAAATCCAAGTCCTGCTTACTAGCAAATTGAGTAGACAAAGGAACAAAATGGTCAATATCGCAAGTTGTCTCAAGACTGCTTTCGATTGATATACCTTTATAACAATAGAAACATTTCCCTTTTTGATATCCATTAAGTGGTTTTCTCGCAGAAGTTAAATCAATTCTCTCATGTGATAACATAAAAGCTTGTGGTGTCAAAGGTTTAAGAAAGAATAGTTGCTCGAGTATCTCATCAAATTTCACTTCTAACTTCTTATTTTTTTCTGTCCATGCGCTCTCAACTAAATTCCATCTACCTTCTACTTCACTTAATAAATTCTGCTTTTGAGAACTTTCATTTAATAAATACATATTATCAGTCAAAGTAATACCTAATTTTTTACCTTGCAAAGACTTTTCATAAAACTTCTTATCCGTCTCTCCATTTGGTAAATTATGAAAAGCGTCTATCACATTGTTAAAACCAATTTTTTCAGTAACTATTAGCAACTGTTCCCAAGTAATTTGATTATGATAATGTAAATCTAGGGCACTTATAAATTTGGATGTTGGACTTGTTATTTGTCTTTTACCATTACCAATATGCTCTAACATGTATTTTGCAAAGATTGGAGACATTTCTTCCAAACTGATAAAACTATTTTTACTTGCACCTAATTCAAGTATAGTTTTGGCAAAAGCAAATTTGTAAGTAGCAACATTTCTACCAAACAAATAAATAGAACGAAAATTAGTTTCAAGTGAATCATCATTCTTCATAAAGTTATTCATAACATTCTCCTTTTTTTGTAAACATTTGAGTTTTCCTTTATCATATCGCTTCGTCTGTTACTTTCTCAGTGTGTGGACGTAATAGGACACAGCTTTCTATATTGCATATCGTACGGAATATCGGGAATGGATGGGGTGCTCATCAAATAACCCTGTGTCATGCTACAACACATTATTACCTCCATACACACACTGTTAACAGCTCGTTCCTAAGAGCCTTACAACAACTCTCTAGCGACTCTTACAAGGCTCTGTGCTTGACTTCAGCGCTACTTAACTCACTACATAAAATACGTGTTTTACAGGTCTATTATAAAATAATTCAAAATGATAAAACTCCATAAAACATATACCCCTTTAACCCATTACCTGAACGTAACCTTCGGAAAACTCTCTTTTAGCCATACAGATTCAATCCATTTTCACATGTGTTTATATATTTATGTATCTACTTACTAATCTTCTCAGCTTCCTTTACCTTACGCTTATTCATCGCTCTGATTAATTTACTCTTACTGATTGTCTTTTCCATTACTTCGTTATAGGAATGGCTCACTAACATACTTAGAGCATGGTCAAGCTGCGCCTTTTTATTGGTAGGCTTGCGTCCTTCACGATAGTTAGGATTCAGTCTAGCTATAGCCTTGCCCTCCTGTGTACGGTCTATAATCATGTTGCGCTCCAACTCTGCAACCCCAATAGTGTCGTTAAAGAGAACCGTCCCAAGCTTATGTCTACCAGTAGACCAACGTTCAACACTTGAACCTAAATCCCTTTTTCGAATAATGGAATTTACTAAATCAATTCCTTCTATTCACAGACTTACCAAAATACCCTGTATGGTCAGTTAGACTACATATCTATGGGTTCGCCACAAGTCTGCTGTACCGCTCTTACAAGTCATCTGAATAGTTCATGACCACTGATAATTTTATATTTTCTCATTGAATCGTTTCCTTATATTCTTTGACAACCTTGTAGAATGAGTTCTTTTTCAGCTCTAAGATGCCCATTAGTTCCACTCCCGATAACTCTTTCTTTTCCCAAGCTTGAAAGTTGCTATCTAAGTCAGCTCGCTGCTTCTTAGTTAATGTGGATAGGTTAATTTTTGGTCTACCTAAATGCTTACCTTGTGCTCTAGCAACTGCAATACCTTCCTTTTGACGCTGTAGCATCTTCTTACGCTCTTGTTCGGCTACATAAGCTAATAAGGATAGGAATTGGTCTTCCATCAACTTGCCCATGTCCCCCATTGACTTAAACTTTCTACTATCAAAAAGCTCTTGATTCTCTAATATCACTATGTCAGCGTTTAGCTTACGAGTTATATGTTGCCACTCTGTTTTTATTTCATCATAGTTACGTCCTAACCGGTCTAAAGCATCAATATAAATTAGGTCACCTGCTCGAATTACGCTCTTTAACGCTTTATACTGTGGACGGTCAAAATTTTTGCCACTTGCTTTGTCTATGAAAATATCACGTTCAGCTACTCCAATTCCCAACATTTTCATATCTTGACGCTCTATATTTTGTCCTTTGTCACTGACACGAACATAACCGAAGATTTTTGTGTTTGTCATGTTAATTCATCACTCCTGTTTATAAAGATGTTGTTTACATTATAAACGTTTACAAATTAAATACAACACCTAAACAAACGTATTATCGTCCATTTTAGAGAGTTGAATAAGGCATGCCTTTACAATCTATAGTTCTCTGTTTCTCTCATTGAAGATACTATTATTTATAAATTATCTTTATACAATCAATTACATCAGAGTTCCCATTTTCTTCAAGGTCAACTTACTTGAATGATAGCAAGTTGAAAATTTCTGTTGTATATTTATGATTAGTAAATCTTTTTCCGTGTTACAATTTTTATATTAAATGAAAGGGGTGTTAATTTGTGGATGAGATTCTCAACATAAGTGTTACTGATATTGTTCAAGTTCTAATTACCTTAGTTAACGTTGCAGTAGTTTATTTAGTATATAAGCTTACTAGGAAAGAAGTGAACCCAAAAATTCATTTAGTTCCAGTAAAAAGAAAACCAATTGAAGTGACAGAAGATGATGAATACAGCATATTCGAGGTATACGATGACTACTTGAACATAGTAAATAATGAAATCTTAACTATTGATTTTGACCAACGTGGCTTTCCTGATTCATCTCAATATCATGCTCCTCTAGTTTGGGAAATTGAAGTACACAACAAGAGTGATTATATAGCAACTTTTATAGAACTCGAATATGAAATCACTATTTACAAAGTAGAAATGCAATTCGGCATAGATGAACTCGATATTACTTCTGAAGAGTATGTGCCCTACAATATATTCAAGCGCTCTATAAATTTTGATTACTTGGCTTCAGACGATAAAAAAGTTTTTAAAGTCCTTTATTTACATGGCGAGTTTATCAAAGCAGATATAATTATAACGAAATTAAAATCAAAGGAACTTGAATTTATTTCCACACCAATCAGACTAGATGAATATAAACAGCCAATGTTAGATTGGCTAAGTGATAGTCACCATCATAGACAAGTAATTGGTTCGTATAAACCAATAAAATAAACATTCGAGCTTGTATCTTAGGATTTCACTAACATGCAAGTTTCTTTGTTATGCCTTATTAATGATAAAAGCAGCGCTGTGCTAATTAATAACCATCTATCTATTTGATTTCTTTAATTCATATACAATCGTTCTGTAGCACAAAGACACACTTTGATTTGATGTATAAAACTTCTTTTCTGCGCCAATATCTTCTGAAACGGACACTTTTGTGAAATGGGAGAGTGTAGTCAACTTTTACATCCAAACGAGTGATAAACCATTTGTGATGGTTCAGACCTCATCGCCTCGTCTTGAGATAACAGCCAACCATTCCTGCTACACATCCCCCCCCACGTTTCAAGAACTATCTATAATCAAATATGGTATAATCCATATTATCAATCAAATACTTGTGCATAAGAAAAAATGAAAAGTTAGCTTTTATAGAAGAAGTCAAAATACGTTTTAGAAGTGACATGGCGTTCATTACAAACCTCCGTATATACACGTTTGAAAAATGTTACACAATAAAAAGCATGATTATTTAATTATTTCACAAAAAAATTATTGATACATTTATTAAATACTCTAAATTAAAAGGAGACTCGTTCGAATGAAAATTTATATTTTCTTAGATACAAATATACTTGACAAGCAGTTTTTTATAAATCCAACAGTTGAAGAATTATTTAGATTTAAAAATATCTCTGGTAACGATGTAGAGATAATAATAACTGATATTGTCCTTCAAGAATTAGTTGACCATGCACGAAAAGAAATTGTTGAGAAAAATGAAATTATTAAATCGATAAATAAAATTAAACGCTGGGCGGATAAAAGCCCAACTAGAGAGTTTGAAGTGGAGGAGCTAATCTCAAAATATGAAAAACAGTTATTAACTGATTTTCCATTCAGATTCTTCACTCCAGATATTTACGTGTATAAAAAAGTCTATGATAGATATTTTCAAAAGCTGAAGCCTTTCGAAAATAATAGACAGCAATTTAAAGACGGGTTGCTTTGGGAAACCATTCTAAATTTCAAAGAGAAGCATAATAATGAAATGTCTCAATACTTCTTGATTACTAAAAACTCAAGTGATTTTGCTATGGATAAACAAAATAAAGACGAATTACACCCAGACTACAAAGCAGAGTTTTCAGGATTGATATTAAGAAATGATATTGATTGTTTTTTGGAGGAAAAAGGATATTATGTTGATTATGAAATAGATAGTGTAATTGAAGAAAAAATGTTAGGACGACTAAATGAATACTTATTGGACCATAATTGGGAATTCGAAGAACCACTAAATAAATATATTTTCGAAAAGAACGTCTCTTCGAAAAATGAATATGGACTAAACGGTATTAACGAACAAGACTGCCATATCGACTATTCAAAAGGGGCTCGGAAATCTAATCTATATATTCATGTTCCAATAATAATCAAAACTGAAATGAATTTATTAATTAGAGAACATCATGATTCCTGGGAATACAGTGGCATGGGCGATGATGATGAGTACACACAAGTTATAATGCCAGCGGATATAAAGTGTGAAGCTGTCTTTCATAAAACACAAGATGATTATAGTGTGGTCATTATGGATAAAATCAGAATCTATGAGAGAGCATAAAACAGTCGCAAACTAACACAAATTACTGAAAATCTAAAAGTAAACGAACCATCTTTAAACTTCATATTCAGTAATCGGATGCTTTAATTCAATGAGAACAGGACTTGAATATATGATTGATTTCCATTTTGTTAAGCTCTTACTGTCTCCATTGGCTATCAGTAAGTTGCAACCTGATTTAGTTTTCTTTTACTACTGCCTTTAAAGGCTTAATACTGTTAATCTGTTTCGTCTGTCGTCTGTCATCTGTCCTCTGTCGCTCTTAACATCGTGTTCATAAGAATACGATTAAGTTAAACACTTATTAAACATTTCAGATAGCAAACAATTAATGATTAGTATAATGACTATGCAGTAACTCATTCTTTGCCTTACAGTCGTAATATGAATCTGCTGTACGCTTATAGTTGCTCATTGAGCCTACACGTGATGATGTATATAATTCTATTACTCTTGCTCTCAGTGAATTCTCAGATAGGTAATTGTGTTGAATGGGGTTGTATATTCAAATGCTATATCTAAACGTATGATAGACTACTTGTGGCGGTTCAGACTACATCGTATCGTTGCAATGTAACAGCCAAACATTCTTGATACAGATACCCATAAAAAAAGGTAGAGCTATTAACTCTACCTTTTTTTGTATCTCTATTTAATCTTGGAAACTGGTTAATATTCCATCTGTAAAGTAAAGGTATTGCCCACTTCCATATACCCACTGCTCTCTACTGCCATATGTGGAAACTGTTCTGTTGACGTCCTTAGGTTTCCCCCACGCTGATGCTTCCACTTGTTCTTTTGTCATACCTAAACGTGGATTCTGTTCTTTCTTTCCTGTTACTACCTTTTCAATTAACTCTCTTCTTTCTTGCATACTAAATCTATCTTTTTCTTTCTTAAAAAAAGCTAGGTTTTCTTCATGAACGTAATCAGGGTTATCAGCAGAATCTTTTATTTCATCATATTGTCTATACTCATTTCCATTATCATACAAGTTATAAAGTGAATTATTTAACCTCTTTGTAGCTTCTTCACCTAGTTTTTCAAGGTATTCATTACCCTTTTGGGTTTGCTGAAAATATTCTTTTTTCTCACTGAAGTTCATCTCATATAGGTAGATATCTGATAGTTCAGCTACTCTTACTACATCATTATAATCGTCACTATTAACAAGCCTTTCTATAACCTCCAAATAGTTAAGGTAAGACGCCTCCTTATCTTTAGCTATTTGTTCTTCTAGTACCGCCAGTCTTTCTAGCTCAGCTTTTTTTTCAACTTTTTGCTCAGCTCTTTTCTCAACTCTCTCGTTATCCCATTTCATAAGATACACAACGCCAATTCCCACGAGCGCACATGAAATTGCAGCCAATATAATGTTCCTTTTCATTTTGCTTCGCACCATTCTAATCCTCCCTATGAACCATGACTATAGTCTACAATTAAGATTCTACTATATTCGTTTAAGTATAGAAAGATAATATTAGAATTCTTCTCTTTTTGCAGACTATAGTACGTGGAACTAAACCTCCAACACCATTGTAATTGGTTTAAAAGGGGATTTTTCTTTTGATTGAAATTGAAAACATTACAATTGGTGTGGTACTAAAAAAGATTCGTAAATCCATGAAGTTTTCACAGGAAGAATTGGCTTTTAAAAGCGGTCTTGATAGAACCTATATAAGCATGTTAGAGAGAAATGTAAAACAACCGTCAATCACAACAATTTTCTTATTGGCAGACGCTTTAAATCTGCGACCCTCTGAACTTGTTCGACAATTAGAAGATGAATTTGATGGATATACTATTAAACGCAATACATTATAGTTACAACCCTGCTTGCTTGGAGTAGGTCAGATTTACAATAGAACTTAGCAACTTGATTTGTTATAGCAAGCACAGGGTTGATGATTTAGATTAAACAAAAGAAAAAGCACACCAACTTAATGATGTGCCATTTCTTTATATCTCTCTACTAAAAACACAATGTTGGACGCACATAAATTCAAGGTGTATCGTACGATAGAATCGTCAACATCTAAGACAACTTCACCCTGTCCATGCCCACCATTCTTATTCCTCAACACATTAGCGCTATTCTCAAGCGCTTGTTTTAAACCTTGAATATGATTTTGCATATAAGATGGGATTAGCTCATTATCAATGAGATGCTTTATTAAGGTATTGGCTGTATCTCTCTGTGCATTATAATCATAACCATTCTTCGTACAAATTGTTTTCATTGTACTTTCAAACGCTTTTCCTGCGTTTACAACAGCATCCTTATAATCACCTTGTTTATAATGTTCATGCGCTTTAAGAAACTCATCTGAAACCGCATGAAACTGATGTTCTTGTAATAATTGAATGGCTGTTTTTACTACTTCGTTATGAATATATTGATTATCTACTCTAATCAGTTGGTTACCCACTATTTCATAACCTAAGGAATTTTCCTTTAACTTCCTATTAATTCTCTTGACTGCCATTTCCCATTTTTCTTTAACACTAGAAGTCGAACTGGAATAAGCGTGATGTAAAAAAACCAATAAATCCATTACATCAAGTGCTGATTTATCATCAGTACTTAAAAGAAAGGACATGAGATAATTCACCTTAGAATCAGGACTATGGTTATAACTTATTGTACCCCTAAGATTTAATAATCCCAACTCAATTTGCACTTCACTTACAACATAATCCCAAAATCGACTACTATCACTAATATATCCACGTTTAAATTCATTTACTACCTCACTTATCAGCATAGCAAATTGTGTTCTGAAACTTAGTAGAATCTCATCATATTCATATACGTCAATTTTTAATTCTGTAGAGTTTCTTCTTGAAAACAATTCAAAAACCATCTATTAACCCCTCCATAATTCCCCATATAAAACCATGATACATCTGATTACCTAAAAAAAATAGTAATAGAGGGTAAATTTCTCTATCACTTAGGTTGTTAATATTTTGACTTTATTTCTAAACGTCTGCTTCTGATAGGCATAATTAAAGCGATAGAGTGATGACTCTACCGCCTTATTGTAAACGTTAAACTAGATTCAACAGCTTCCAACAAATAAGAATCAACAGTTTTCCAATATAAATCTACTTTCTATATACTGAAGCTAGTCTATAGAAAGAGAGGAATAGGAAGTGGAAAAGTGGATGGTT
>NZ_PDYW01000044.1:0-9237 GCF_002743245.1 Sporosarcina sp. P26b | reverse complement strand
TTGTGCCACTATAAAACTTCCTCTCATTGTTTGTCTCGTAACTTCAATGATACACGAAATTTTATAGTGGCATTTTTTTATTTGAATTTAGATGGCTAACTTGATTGTACAATTGGCCCAAATTTAACTTTTGATAATCAAAGTATATCTAACTATACATTGATAGTAAGTTTGTTACTCGAGGAAGAAAATGCACAACTTCATGAGTTAGCATTTTCTCTTTTATCTCAACCGCTTTGTCACACGGAAGGTGCTTATTTTGCATCTTTATACCATGCAAGAAAAGCTGTAGAATTAACTGATTATAAAAATGTTAAATACATGGAAAACCTGCTTTTTCTGAACATAGTTCCTGATAAAGTAATTAGCGATGAAGAAACTCATGAAATTGCTAAAAAAATTATTTTATTTTATTAGAACCTAAGAATGAAGTCGCTAGGGAAATATTAGATTAAAGCGTGATTAAAAAACTTCCGAATCTAACACAATCTAAATATGTTAGATTCAAAAAAGAGCCTAACCCCATTCAATCAAAGGGTTAGGATCCTTTATTTTGATTACTATTTTTATTTGAAATATGAATCTAACATAGCGCGTGGTATTAGGATAGTTATGTTAGATTGATTGTATTAACTGGGCAGTTTAGTACAGAAAGAATGGTTTTCATGAAGGAATAGAAATATATGAAGTTAAAAAAATATGTGATATCGAGATTGTCCAGACTAAAATAGTTTGGGCTTTTTTGATTCTTTCGATTGAAACCATTATTATGGAAGGAACAGAACAAGTCGGAAGAGGTGGCAAAATGGCGAAAATAATACCATTCAAAAATAGGCGGCAACTATAAACAGAAAAGGAAGTTAAAGTTATGCGTGAGTGGGAAACCCACCTAGAATGGGAAGAAGCAAATTGCCACCATGTAATAGAAAGAGAAACGGAAGAACAGGGATTGTCACAGGAGGAAATCGAGTGGCTGAATGAATGGCTGGGCGAAGAAAAATGATTACCATAGAAGTTGAGCTAGAAAAGATGAAAGAGCTTTATCTTCAGAAAATAGATGAGCATTTACAAGAACTTGAATCAGAGGTATTTTTCATGAATTCAACTAGCTACATATTTAAACATGTCGTGGAATACGATTGTAACCCATCTTTTATATGATGAAGAATTTCCGAAGATATGTCTAGGGAGCAAGTGGGCGTTTCATAAAAAAGAGATCGGTAAATATATGGAGAAGTATAGAACAGAATACTAGCATGCGTGTGTCTTAATCCGTGAACAGTAATATATCTTATCTCCAATTCATCCAACATTATTTTTAAACTTTTATTTACTGTTGCATTTGTTAGCACGTTTGATTTATTATATGGACTGCAGAAAAACAAGTCATGTAAATTAGGCGAAGTTTCATCAAATAAATCCTGAAAGACATTCATGGTATCTTGGTCTATTAAGATTACGCACTCCGAAGAATTGTTTTTTTGTGGTTGAAAATCCAAATCCTTCTTTATAATCCCAAGTCCTTTTTATATGTAACAAATTGTTCTTGAAATCGAAATCATCTCTGGTTAGGCCTACACGATCCCCAAAACGCATTCCAGATGTTAATGCAAGTAGAAGTAGGGAAAAAGCTAAGTGACCAATCTAAACGTTTGTATAGGTCTTTCATGAGTTTACAGCTATACGTATGTAGAGATTTTCTTATCACTCGCTGCTAAATACCGGGTAGCGGGTATTTTTGCGACACAATCTCTTGGCCAACTTGAAATCGAATCGGGAAGTCTTGGTCCGAAGGCAATGAAACAAGCGATTCTTACGTCATGTCGAAACAAGATCTGTTTTGGTGGCATTTCCGCGCAGGATGCTCAAGATTTTGTGGATGAGTACTATTGAAATATTGGTTAGGGAATTGAATACCTCCTAACCCAATGGGTTTTTCTGATAAACGGATCTCAACGATTTATTCATACAATGGGTGACCAAGCTTATATGTGGGAAATAGATTATTAGTTTTGCTATGTTAGTAAATTTCATAATTCAATCTTTTTGCTGCGTCGGGTTTAAGTAATTATGAAATCGACTCACGTAAATTTTTGTCTATTTATCAGTTGGTCAAGGAAATTTCTAGAGTATCTACAGTAACAACGGGTATCCATGTATTGTTCACTTCGTTTTCGTAAAAAGAAATATTGCATTAATTTCAATTCCTGTTTATAGTATTTAATATAGCGACAATTTCGTTAAGTCTACGTTAAATAGAAAATGGGGGAAAATTTTTCCGAAAAGGAGGGTTACATATGGTTTCTAAGAAACAAAGAAACTTGATTTTGTTATTACTATTTATAGGTTGGGCCATTGGTAACTTCGATCGTTATTTTATAAACTATGCAATATTGTCCATCACTGAAGATTTACAATTGAGTCCTACAAGTACTGGACTTATCCTTAGTAGTTTTTTTGCGGGATATGCGCTTATGCAAATACCAGGTGGTTGGTTGGCAGATAAATTCGGTTCTAGGAGAGTCTTAATTGTATCCGTCCTGATGTGGTCGATCTTTACAGCGGCGACGGGGGCAGTATGGTCACTGACTTCGATGATTATAATCCGTTTCTTATTCGGGATTGGAGAAGGTGGATTTCAACCTTCAAGTTCAAAACTGATTTCGCAAACGTTTCCAAGTTCAAAAAGAGCTTGGGCCATGTCTATTATGCTTTCAACTGGCGGTATTGTGTCGCTGATTGTACCGGTTCTTTCAGTTTATTTGCTGACAACAATTGGTTGGCGAGTGTCTTTTCTAGTACTGGGCGGTATCGGGCTTATTATTACTGTTCTTTACTGGGCTTTCATCAGGCTGCCCGAGGGCTTTAAAGAGGAAGAATTCAAACCGGTTGGCGAGAATCAGGAGGGCGTTTTCAAGCAATTGATAAAAACTCCGTTGATGTTGAATCTATTTATCGCCTATTATAGTATTTACGCGATTAACTGGGGTTTAGCGACTTGGTTGCCGACTTATCTCGTCAATGTACGTGGACTTGATTTAATTTCACTTGGATGGGTGCAAACAATTCCAGGTTTAGCAATGGTCTTAGCGATTTTCTTATCTGGATATGTGATTGATAGGCTTCCGGAAGAACGAGAGAAAGTGATGGGAGCAATTGCATGTGTCCTCATTGGGATTATTTTATACCTCATGTTTAATGCGCCGAACGTAACGATGTTCATCACTTACCAAACAATAGTGATTATGTTCATTTCATTTATAATACTTTTATTACCATCTATTATTTTGAAAAGGTTTCCATCTACTGTAGTAGGTACAAGTATGGGAATCGCGAACACGGGTGGCCAGTTAGCAGGCTTTATTACGCCACTTGCCATCGGGTTTATTGTACAGATGTTTAATGGATCGTATAATGCTGCTTTTTGGATGTTAATTATTTTTGCTGTCATTTGTACGGTTTCATTATTGACGTTGAATTACCGAAAAGGCGAGTTGCTTCAAGCTGAGCAATGAAAGTGATGCTATGTAACGGCAATTTATATAGAGGAGAGATAAGTGATGGATTTACTGAAAACGGTTTCAAGGCTAATCGAGCAAAAAAGAGAAAAGTTCATTGCACTAAGCGATAAAATCTGGGAAGTACCGGAATTGTGTTTCGAGGAACATCAATCTTCTGCTTATTTAATAGGGGCTTTGGAAGAGGAAGGTTTTAAGGTCGAGCGTGGCGTAGCAGGACTGGAAACCGCTTTTATTGGAAATTACGGAAGCGGGAAGCCTGTTGTCGCGATTTTGGGTGAATATGATGCATTGGCGGGGCTTAGTCAGAAAAAAGGACTTACCCATCACGATCCAGTTGTCAATGGTGGAAATGGCCATGGCTGTGGTCATAATTTGCTGGGAACAGGTGCATTTGCCGCGGCTGTTGCAATTAAAGAGTATATGGAGTTAAATCAGTTAAAAGGAACAGTCCGCTTCTATGGCTGTCCCGCTGAAGAAGCCGGTTCTGGTAAAGCATTCATGGCTCGTGCTGGTCTTTTTGACGATGTGGATGCTGCGTTTTCATGGCACCCTTGGGATGTTCCCGGTCTTATGGACGTGAAGACGCTCGCTAATTACTCTGCTCGTTTTAAGTTTAAAGGGAAAAGTGCCCACGCAGCGGCGGCGCCTCATTTAGGTAGGAGTGCACTGGATGCGGTGGAATTGATGAATGTCGGTGTGAATTATTTGAGAGAGCATATGGTTCAGGATGCCCGTATCCATTACGCAGTTACAGATACAGGCGGCATCTCACCGAATGTGGTCCAAGCGAATGCCGAAGTCGTCTATTTGATACGAGCTCTGGAGAAGGATGAAGTTCAATCGCTCTACGAAAGAGTCTATGACATTGCACGCGGAGCGGCCTTAATGACAGGCACGACGTTTGAAGTGGAATTCGAAGGGACTGCTTCTAACTTAATCCCAAATACTGTGCTTGCGGATGTGATGTACGAGAATTTAACGAAAGTCGAGATTCCTACTTATGATGAAGCGGATCAAAAATTCGCCAAAGAGATTCGAAGTACGCTTTCACAGGATGATTTAAACAATGCGTACGTGGGACGCGACAGGGAAACAGTGAAAAAGTTGAAAGAACTGGACATTGCAGACTTTGTTCCCTCACATAATTCCTCGGATGCTGTATTATCAGGCTCTACAGATGTAGGGGATGTTAGTTGGATTGTTCCGACGATGCAATGTCTGACAACTTGTTTTGCACTCGGCACCCCACTTCATACATGGCAAGTCGTTTCGCAGGGAGTTACACCGATTGCGCATAAAGGGATGCTACAGGCAGGGAAAGTGATTGCGGCGACAGCCATCCAAGCGATGGAAAACCCGGAAATTATTGAACAAGCCAAAGCTGAGTTGCAGGAACGTTTGGATGGTAAGACATACACCTCATTAATCCCCGACTCGGTGAAATGAAAACTTCATATTTTATTTGGAGGCTGAATTGATTCAGCCTCTTTTGGAATTCTATTACTTGTGTGAAAGGTGATAAGTTGGAAATTCACTGGATTTCAATGGGATTTAACAGTAAAATTAAGTAACATACGCGTTCAGAAAGTAGGTATTCGTCATGTACAAAGTTGGGGTTGTCGGTCCTAGTCAATCCGTGAACAGGATTCTTACATTGGCAAGAGAAATTGAACAAGAGTTGGAATTCGTCCCTTATATTTATAAAAAAACAAGCGAAGTGAAAGATTTTGTGTCGAACCCTGAGTCACCAGTAGATTATTGGCTTTTTTCAGGCTATATCCCGTATAAGATTGCGGTGAATACTGTGGGAAAAAATGAAACCTTTCTCTATATAGATTCTGGTGAATTAGATATTTATAAAGGAATTGTGACTCTTTCAAATGAAAGTAGAAAACTGCCGGAACGGATTAGCATAGATATGATTGCGTCATATTGCCCTTATGAGTTGTCCCAGTTAGAAGGAACGATGGAGAAAGTATATATTAAAAGATTCGATGTCGAGGTAGAAACGGAAGAATTATTTAAATTTCATTATGAGTTATGGGAACAAAATAAAATAGAAGCGGTTTTAACTTGTTATCCAACCGTTTATGAAGATTTACAAGAAGCGGGTATTCCAGCATTTTGGTTATCTCCAACACGAAATGAAGTTTTCCATACCATTCGGATGTTTTTCGAGAAAATTAAAACCTCATATTATAAGGATACACAAATCAGTGTAGAAATGATTGAGATTTTAGATTACGACACGATTAAAGAGAAAATGAGAGAATCCTATCAATTGGATTATTTGGAATTGCATTTGAAGAAGACACTTATCCAGCTTTGTGAAAGATTGGATGGTTCGCTTTTTGAACAAGGTAATGGGCGCTATGCAATTTTTAGCACAAGGGGAGCAGTCGAAAGAGAAATCGGTACGTTGAAAGAAAAAGTGAATTACCTTTCAGTTGAAGCAGGTTCTGGCATTGCGGTCGGGATTGGTTTCGGACAGACGGTCTTCACGGCAGAGACGAATGCCTATCGTGCGATTCGGGAATCCAAGAGAAAAGAGAAGCAGGATATCGTCATTATTCAAGAAGATGGAGCGATGATTGATGCAGTTGGTGCGGAAGAGGAACTAGCCTATGACTACCGGACAGATGATAAAGAATTTTTGGCGAAATTAAAAGAAGGTAAAGTTAGCATCAAAACGTATAAGCGAATTGAATCTTTAATCAGAAAAATGGATTGGACGAATTTCACGACGAAAGATTTAGCCATTCATTTAAAAATGAGTGAACGCAATGCTCAGCGAATTGTATCTAATTTGGATAAAGTAAGTTTAATAGAATATGTTGGAGAAGAATCACATTATGCAAAAGGGAGACCTGTGAAAGTATATCAACTGAATTGAACTATCAACACGTTAGCTTCGTTTGACAGTAGGAGATTCTTAGGAATAAGTTATAGTAGCGGCCTACTCCAAGTTCGGAGCTGGCTTTGTAATAGCTTTGAAATATCTTCTTAACTAATGGAAGTTCCGAAGATACACACTATTGGATTTTACAGATGCCAAACAACCTACGCCAGCCAGGGATGATGACAGGCCGGTCTGTTGCGTTTAAAGTTCTGAACCATGACCGTGAAGCAGAAGTTTTCACTGAATCACGTATTGCTGCGTTGGAACAAATGTGAAAATTCAGAGGGGGTGGGTCAAAATGACCTGGACCCCTTATTTCTATTATAAGGAGGAGAAATTCATGTCAATCAGTCCATTTTCTTTATCTCGTGAATGGAGCTTGTATTAGACAAAAATACCATTAAGCATAAAGCGTTCAGACCTTGTTAACGGTGCAAGTTAACAAATTATTTATGGAGAATATCATGAAAGATGATTCGTTTGAAAACTACCGAAACTTTACTCGATTGGATGACTTATCTTCAGCCATCGGAACTGTGAAATTTGGGGAGAAAACGAATGAATGGTTAATTGAACAAAAAGAAAGGGACAAAGGCTTACAAAAACAAATGCAAGAGGTTCAGGCGATGAAAAGGCAACTTCAAAAGCAGGAACAAAAAAATGGGGCTGGAAATGGTAGTGAGGAGTTACAAGAAGACTTGATAGAAGCAATGTCAGACTTGGGGGATCAACTTCAACAGACGTTACAGAATAACAGTCATAGCTTTTCAGAAGCGATGTCACCAGCTATACAGGAAATGAAACAGACGAAAGACAGCTTGAAATCATTACTTGGAGGCACGAGTGCAGGAAGTGGTGACGCAGAACTGAAAAAAGTTCCTTTACGAGACCAAATTTCATTAGCTGAAAAGATCGCGTCTAATAAACAGATGAAAGAAATTGCGGATTGGGCGGGTCGATTCAAACAGATAGCCCGTAAAAAGCAAAAATCTAAGCATAGTGATTCAATGGAAAGAAGTGGGGTTACCCTAGGCAACGATATTGAGAGAATGCTACCAATGGAATTGGGTTTGTATACACATCCAATAACGAAGAACGACTTCCTACGTCGCTTTGTGGAAGGCCAAACGATGCAATATGAACTGAAAGGACATGAGGTACTAGGGAAAGGTCCAATTGTGCTTTGTCTGGATCAATCAGGCAGCATGCACAAGCTCGATACCCAATCAAAAGGTTTTACGTTAGCGCTCATGTCGATTGCAAGAAAACAGAAAAGGGATTTTTGTTTAATCCTGTTTTCTACTCGAACAAAAATCTTTAAATATGAAAG
Organism: Sporosarcina sp. P26b; assembly: GCF_002743245.1. Taxonomy (NCBI): domain Bacteria; kingdom Bacillati; phylum Bacillota; class Bacilli; order Caryophanales; family Caryophanaceae; genus Sporosarcina; species Sporosarcina sp. P26b. The sequence continues at coordinate 1,487 of NZ_PDYW01000044.1, read as the reverse complement.
AGGGAAAATAAAAAGTTCAGATATGATCAATTTAGCTCAAACTTTCTTAGGTGGAGGCACGGACTTTGCGCTTCCTCTTGAAAGAGCGATGAATGTAATAAACGAAAGTCGTTTCAAGCAGGCGGATGTTGTGTTTGTTACGGACGGGGAAGACCGAGTGAAGGATTCATTCTTAGAAGTATTCAATAAAAAGAAGAAAAAAAAAGAGTTTAATGTGCTATCCCTAACGATAGGAAGCAATGCAAAAATGGTCAGGCAGTTTTTAGATAAGGTAGTACAAGTTAAAGATTTTGATGATACTGGAAGTTTTACTGCTTTTGAAATATAAACTAAGATAAGAGTAGTTATACAGGGCTTCAAGTAATAGTTGATTTGTCTACTGAATCCTATGACAAGATATTCCGTGCATTGGATTTAACAGTGAAATATGTTGGAGAAAATTTGATTCAAATAGGTTTTGATTAAGCGGTTGTCTCATTGGTGGTTTCGACTGTGGGATAACCTTTTTGTGTTGTAAACTTTTTTCAGCATTCTTTAAGAATTACAACAACTTCATAGGGGATTACAGATAACATTCTATCCCTATACATCCCCAATATATGACGTGATATTTAGCCACTATATAAAGGTGTACATTATCTTCGTGATATTGTATAATTTTAAGTAACAGAAGCATACTATGGAGGAGAAGATAAAAATGGGGATGAATGTTATGGAGAAACCACAATTTAATGTTGATCAAGTTATTTCTGCTTCAAATGCTGCTAAAAGATTTGCAGAAGTACGTAGAAATGCAAAAACGAGTCCACAATTTATTTCTCAAAATAACAGCATTGATTCAGTTGTACAAAGCTATGAGGATTACGAAAAAATGTATATGGAATTGGAAACTTTGCGGGAGTTGTTTTTTGATTTGAATCTTTCTGATCGAATTGAACAAGCAGACTTAAAACCCGAACTTAGATTCACTATTAAAGATGTAATGGGTGAAGAAGGATATACTGAGTTTCAAAAGATTGATCCGAATTCTATTTCAGATGAAGAGTTATTTGGGTAATGTATGGAAAATAAATTCGAGATAGTATTTATAGAAGACGCAAAAGAAGATTATCGAAAATTAGATGGTTCTGAGAAAAAATATGTTGATATCGCACTTGCGAAGATTAGATTACGAGCAGATGAGCTTGGTGAAGAACTAACAAAAAAAGGTGACTCCAATTTAATTGGCTGTAAAAAGATTAAGTTCAGAAAAATAGGTATTCGAATAGTCTTTAGGGTTATTGGTGGTCAAGTTGAAATAGCTGAGATTATTTCAATTGGAAAACGAAGGAATGATGAGGTTTATAAAAATGCCTAAATTGCAATATTAAGTTAGCCACTTAGATAAAATCCAGTGTATGTATGAAGGGGGCTGTTATCCCTCTATCGATAATCTCTTTTTGAAAATACTAAGCTAACCTAGCTAACTCTTGTTCAAACAAAACGGA
>NZ_PDYW01000043.1:0-9843 GCF_002743245.1 Sporosarcina sp. P26b | reverse complement strand
TTGATTTTCTTCGAGAGCAGTCCGCTTTTCTCTGTTGTCAGGTAATCGAATAACGGGTCTGCTTCATCGCCGTTTACGTTCACTTTTGCCATCATTGGGAATGAAACACCATAGTTCAGTTGGCAGAATTCAGTTGTTTGATCAATATTATCAAATTCCTGGTCATTGAATTGATCGCAAGGAAAACCGACTACCATCAGGCCATCGTCTTTATATTGTTCATATAGCGATTGTAAACCACCGAACTGTGGAGCAAAGCCGCATTTACTAGCTGTGTTGACGATAACTAAAGGCTTTCCTTCATACTCTTTCAAAGACAAGATCTCGCCATTCGTTTTTTTAACTTCAAAATCGTATACCGATACCAAGTAAATTCCTCCTTTTATTTCACTGTGATTTCCACTTCGACATTCCCGTTGAGTGCTTTAGAATACGGGCAGTAATTATGTGCTTTCTTTGCATATTCTTCTGCAGTTGCTTGATCTACACCTTCGATTGTTACTTCAAGTTTAGCGCCTAGCTTCACGCCGCCGTCCGTTTTATCCGGATAAAGTGCTACCGTTGCGATGACTTCACTACTAGCATACTCTACTTTTCCTTTGTCTAACTGAATTTCAAGTGCACTGTTGAAACATGCGCTATATCCAGCCGCAAACAATTGTTCAGGATTTGATGCGCCAGACACAACACCGCCAAGTGCTACAGGCTTTGCTACATCTAAATTGAAAATATTATCTGGTGAATAAACAGAGCCATCGCGTCCGCCTGTGTTAATAATCGTCGTTTCGTATAGTGGTTTCATGTAAAATTCCTCTTTTCTTTTTATGTTGTGTACGATTTAATCTTATACGATTTAATTTACAAAAGCAATGATTTTGTTTCTGAATGAAAAATAAAAAGTATCGGCTCATGTATCCTTACAAAGGAAGCCTTGATTAATATGAAAATAATATATAGTATAGAATGTATTCAATTGCCAAAATTGATAGAATACTTTATTTCCTGAAAGTCCTGTTTACTATGAACGAATGGAAAAGAGTTATTCAACAAGAAAAACACATCAAAGTTCCTGACTCCATACAAGTGTAGGGGGTCGTGTGAATGGTGAAAGAGGAGGTACGTTTAGTGAAAGAAAATGAAGTGAAAAGTGAAAAGAAGAAATTTTCGCTGCCTCATATTTTCGTTATCCTGTTTATGATTATAATCTTGGCTTCTCTAGCCAGTTATATCGTGCCTGCAGGTGAATACGAACGTGTGACGATGGAAGACGGTAGGGAGGTTATTGATCCCAATACGTTTAAATTGGTTGAAAGTACACCGGTTGGACTATTTGATTTTATGTTTGCGGTTCCCACTGGGTTGATTGAGACAGCAGAAATTATTTTTGGTGTTCTAATGATCGGCGGTATGTTCGCAGTCATTGAACGAACTGGAATTATTAGTATCGGTGTTGGGAAATTAGCAAATATGTTTTCAAATAGAGGACTATGGGTGATTCCGATATTGATGATCCCTTTTGCAATTATTACTACGTTTACGGGTCAAGTTGAATTATCCTTAATCTACTTGCCTGCTATTTTACCCCTCATGCTGAAACTCGGTTTTGATAAAGTTACAGCAGCAGGAACAGTGCTTGTGGCTACGATCTCTGGATTTACTGTTGCACTCACATCTCCTGCAAACTTAGGTGTTTCCCAGACGGTATCTCAACTTCCGTTATACTCTGGAATGGGTTACCGAATTATTATTCTGGCTACTATACTCTTAGTTGGAATAGTATTCGTCGTTCGATACGCTAAAAAGGTGCGGAGTCATCCCGAGTTAAGTATTACATATGATGCGTCTGATTTAACGCAGAATGCAGCAATGCTGGACACGGATCAGCAAAAAGCAACAACTAGGCAAAAACTTGCTTCTGTTGTGGTGTTGATTGCGTTTGGTGTGTTACTTTGGGGCTTGTTCGAACACGGCTGGTATTTCCGGGAACTATCTGGTTTATATATAATGACCGGAATTATTGTGGGTCTTGTTGGAGGTCTCGGAGTATCTCAGATTTCGGAATCCTTTATTGAAGGATTTAAAAATATCCTCTTAGGGGCGTTAATCGTTGGCGTAGCACGTGGAGTCGCCGTTGTGCTAAATGACGGAAATATTATGGATACTATTACGTATGCAGCTGGGAATCTAGTAGCGGCAATGCCAAGTAGTGTGACTGCTACGATCATGTTAGTCGTCCAAGGTTTACTGAACTTCCTGATTCCATCGGGAAGTGGACAAGCGATGGTTACTATGCCTATTATGTCTGGGCTTGCAGACTTGTCTGGCGTATCTAGGCAAACCGCAGTACTTGCATTCTTATTTGGAGATGGTTTCTCGAACATTTTCTATCCGACATCCGGATACTTTATGGCAGCTTTAGCAATTGTGGGAATCCAGTGGAGCAAATGGGTGAAATTCATTTGGCCGCTTCTCTTAATCTGGTATGGGCTAGCTATTGCATTCCTATTCATTGCGCAATTTATTAACTATTCTTAAATAAAATACCTGTGTAAGAAACAAACATGAATGTTTAACCATTCATGAGAGTTTCGTGCGCAGGTGTTTTTAATTTCCAATAATATGTTAGGATAAAGTAAAAAGGGAAGGGGAGTTTGAATTGAAAAAGATGAATAGTGCATTGGGATCGTTTGTTATTCTTGGGCTATTGTTAGCGAGTTGTGGAACGGATGACGAAGAAACGAAGCAAGTCGATGCGCCCGTGCAACAAGTTGAGCCGGCACAAGACAATGAGTCAAAAGGCGAAGTAATGGAACGTCCACCAATGGTCAACGAATTCAATGAAGAAACCGATGACCTTGAAGAAGCTTTCTTCTCGGAATATTCAAGCGTGAAAAGTTTCGTTGAAAGCTCCGTAAATCACATGAAGGAGGGATCTGACTATCGAGAGAAATTTGCGCATGCTGAACAATTTCTTGCAGAATCGACAATCACGTATATCGGATATTTCCACGAAGAAATTGAAGAACTTGGCATGACTGAAGACTTCGAAGAACTAAAGACGGCAGCAGCAGAACTAATTGAGAAGTTTGGGACAGGCGGCGAACATCTTGAAGGGTATGAAACGAAGTATATGGAATTCGAAAATAAAATGAAGGACGTCTATTCAAAAATGTAAATAGACGTTCTTTTTAAAATAAGATACCTGTGTGAGATCCTTTTACTCCATGTAATACTGTTTGATTTTGACAAATCCACTAGTTACAATTACTATCAATGCATATCGTGAATGAAATTTGATTTCGGTCTAACGATTTTATTGAATGCAAAAACAACAATAAATAAATTGTTCGAAAAGAAGATTGGACACCCGATCTTCTTTTTAACGTTAAAAATGATAATCGCTTAGAAATGAATCATGAAGGGGATAATTATTATAAACAAGACATTTGCTTACAAAAATGAATTACCGTCTTTACCAATACCGCCATTAACGAGTACAAGAGAGAGACTTCTTGAATGGGTTGAACCATTTTTAAACGATAAACAACTTGCAGAAACTACTGAGGTTGTGAACAATTTCTTCAAAGTAGATGGAGATGCAGAAAAACTTCAAAAAAAATTATGCAAATTGGATGCTGAAATGGAAGGGAGTTGGCTAAAGCCTTTATGGGATGATATGTATTTAACATTCCGTGATCCTTTGCCAACGGGCATGCATTTCAATATTTTATTGGATAATAAAAACCATGAAAATCGATATACGCGTGCGGAACTTGCGGGAAGGGTAAGCCGTTTAGTTACGGAATTATATCATTTAATCATTGATGGCGAAGTAGCGCCCGTCGTAAAAAATGGTGTGCCCCAAGATATGAGTCAATATAAAAAGTTTTTCAAGTCCATTCGCATACCGAGAGTAGAAAGAGATGAATTTAGACTAGCGGCATTTGAGAAAAGAAATAACCATGTCATTATTTTATATAAAAGAAATGTGTATAAAGTGAACGTAACAAATAGTGAAGGTGAAATGTATCAAAGCAGTGAAATCGCACATGCTATTGAGCGAACTTTTCAAGAAGAGCAAAGTGAAGGCGCTAACGTAGGGATTTTTACAACTGCGAAAAGAGACGAAGCTGCGAAGATATATGATCAACTCACTGTATCTAAAGTGAATGCGAATCATCTACAAGCGATAGCGGATTCGCTCATTGTCCTATCTATGGATGAAGAAAGTAGTACTTCCGAAGAAGCGATTGAGAATTTAATGTTAAATGGAACGAATAAATACTTTGATAAAACCATCCAAGTGATCCTCACTAATAAAGGTGAATTGGGTTATAGCATCGAGCATTCTTCGGTTGATGGTACGACGATATTTGCTGTCATCAGCTATGTAAATGAAGGTCTGGAAAGTGATGAGCCTGAAAAAATATATACGACTGAACCTACTCTAATGGAAAAACAACAATGGGAATTATCTGCGGAGATAGAGAAGTCATTAATGAAATTTGAAAAAGAGAATGCAAGAATCAAAAAAGAGTTCTCTATTAAAACGACAATCTTCAACAGCTTTGGTTCAGATGAAATCAAAACCATGAATATTAGTCCGGACGCGTTTTTTCATATGGCCTTACAAATTGCACAGTACAGAACGTTTGGCGTATTTAGAAGCGTTTATGAACCCGTTTCAGTTCGTGCATTTTATGAGGGAAGAACAGAATGTGCAAGAGCGACCAGTATGGAAAAGATCGACTTGGTGAAAGCGCTAGAAAATGGTGAAGAGAGTCATGAAGTGTTGTATGACTTGATGCAAAAGGCGAGCGCGGCCCATACAGATCGAATCATCAGGTGCCGTAAAGGATTCGGTGTTGAAAGGCATATGTACGGTCTGGAGCAAATGTATACGTTGCACGGGGAAGACCTCGGTATGACGGATAGACCTGCACTCTTTAGCGACACTGGTTATTTGACAATGCGTCATGATTTTATTTCGACAAGTGGTATGGCGTATGACAATGTAAAGTATCGGATATTCGGACCAGTCGTTGAAGGTGGTTTTGGACTCGCTTATATTTTGTTAGATCAATCGATTTCTATTAATATCTCCTCCAGTGCGGATGAAGCACATCATGCGCAGAAGTTAACAAATCATTTGCGAGATGCATTTTTAGAATTACGACAGATTGTGGACCGTATTCTTTAAATACTCCATTGCTAATAACTCTACAAAACTCCGTTGGTTTATATAAACTAACGGAGTTTTGTATTGCATTTTTCTTTAAAGAATGTTTGAAACTATTCCAAGATTTCTGCGTCTGTAGGGTACTTCGATGAAGATGAAGAAAAATTCGGCGGACAAGGGAAAGGGAGAGAACAAATGAAAAAGAAATTATCTATCATGTTTGGTGCACTTGTACTTGCGTGCAGCTTACCATTATCCGGAACAGCCGCAAGTGAGCAACGATTTTCGGATGTACCGGATACCAAGCACTTTGCGGAGGCTGTAAATGATTTTGCAGCGCGTGCTATTATCGGAGGTTACCCCGACGGTACGTTCAAGCCAAGTAACTCGATCACACGGGGACAGGCAGCTGCAATTATTGCGAAGCTGTTGAAAATGGATACGGAGACCGTCAAAGACCCTGGTTTTAAGGACGTCAAGACAGCTAATGGCTACTACAAGGCTATAGCGGCATTGGCACAAGCGAATATTATTGGAGGCTATCCAGACGGTAGTTACGGCCCCAATGATCCCATTACACGCGAGCAGATGGCTTCGATTTTAGTAAAAGCATTCGACTTACCGCGTTATGATTATCAACAGATGGACAATCCATTCATTGATTCAAAAAATCCGTCTCACGAGAAAAATATTCTGATTCTTTACAAGCTTGGCATCACGACAGGTACTACACCGAACACCTACAGCCCGAAAAATCCGATCACTAGAGGGCAGGCAGCTAAGATGATGAAAGCAACAGAAGATGGAAAACCTGCGATGGTTTCATTTAAACCAGAAGAGCTTGGGATGGACGGAATGTATTCAGTGATTTGGAAAGAGGATCAGGACGTGTACGAGTCGATTGTCACTCGCGACACAACGTATGGACCAGGCAGACTGCAACTTATTGCACTGAAAGAAGGAACTGCGACACTGAATGTCAGCGGATATAACGGAGACTCACCAATGAATGAAGAGGAGGAGATCTACCGGAAATATTATGTGCATGTTAAAAAAACAGATGACGGACTGAAACTATCGATTGAGCAAACAGATGATTACTTGCCGACAGAGGCTCCGTTGGAATTGTCTAAAGCTGAGAAAATCAAGAAAGTCAAACTGTATTCAGCAACCAATGATTTGCTAGATGGTGACGCATCTCTTCATATGTGCAAAGAGGATCAAAAGACTTGTATAACGATTCGCCAGCCGGGCAGCTATTATGCCGTTGCTCAATTGGCAAGCGGTGAAGAAATCCGCTATGCGATTCACATGAAAGAGCCCGAGCACGCTTATTTTCATTACGACATGGATGTGTTGAGAGAGCGTCCATCTTATACATTCAATGTTGAAGAGCTGTTTGAAAAGAATGGGTATTATGATAAAGAAGCAGCACGGAATATTGGGAAGCACACTATCGTTACGAAAAATGCAGAAAATATTGCAACAATTAAAAGAGATCCCCACACGAATGTATTTCATGTGACAGCTAAGAAGGTCGGTACAGTTGAAGTAAAGTTTGAAAATCCCGTTTATTTCACGGGTGAAGTGGGCGATGGGGTATCAGGTACGATCACTGGCATGGAAATAAAGGTCCGTGATCTGAATGGTTTGATACATGTTTCTGCTTCACAAATTTATGAACTAAATTATTGAATAAGGTGCCCGTGCGCGAAACAAACGTGAATGTGTAAACCATCATGAAAGTTTCATGCACAGGTACTTGTATTAAGATATTACCCAGAAGCTTAACTTCTGAGTAGTATCTTTTTTTACATACATGTGTACCAAAATCCCCCAACAGACAAAGTCCGCAACCTTCAAACACCGGCATCGTCAATACTTATGCTGTACTGAACCAATAAAAATTCGCAGCATAAAGCAGGTGAAACCTATATGAAAAGATCCGAGTATAAGGCATTACAACATAAAAAAGCACCTAAAAAGAAAAGAAGCCTGAAGAACAAGATCATCCGTTTCGTATGGATCAGTGCACTGCTTGCTGTTCTTAGCGTACTACTCGTACTGAATATCTTCATCACATTCAGTGACGTAAGTAAACTCGAAGAACCTGCACCCAGATCGACAGTGATTTACGATCCGGACGGTGAAGTGATCAGTAAGGTTTCAAATTCGAATATTGAAGGTGTATCGATCGACCAAATTCCGAATACGTTGATCGAAGCCGTCGTATCTGTGGAAGATCAACGATTCTACAAACATCACGGCATTAATTATTTCAGGATGGGACGCGCCTTAGTCGAGAACGCGTTCAAAGGTAAAATCGTGGCAGGGGGCAGTACGATTACGCAGCAGCTTGCGAAAAATGTATTTTTGACGCAGGAGCGTACGTATTCGCGTAAATTCAAAGAACTGATCCTCGCAAAAAAGATTGAACGAGTGTATTCGAAAGAGGAAATCATGGAACGTTACCTTAACCAAATCTATTTCGGTGACGGGGCATGGGGCGTTCAACGAGCAGCGCAGACCTATTTCGGTAAGGATGTTAGCGAATTGACGTTAAGTGAATCTGCGACAATTGCGGGCATCATTAAAGCACCGTCGCATTTAGCGCCTACGAAAGATATAGAAAAGTCGGTGAAACGGCGCAATCTCGTGTTGTCGTTGATGCTGAGTGAACAGTATAGCAGTCAGCAAGAATACGATGAAGCGGTTGGGCAGAAACTGGCATTGGCTGAATCGACAGTTCCAGATTATAAAGTGAACTATCCGTATTATATCGACCGTGTAGTGAACGAGGCGGTCACTATGTACGATTTGACGAGAAATGAAGTGCTGTCCGGCGGGTTGCATATTACGTCAGAAATCAATTCGACGGTCCAAAATGCGCTAGAAGACGTATATGCGGATGATAGATATTTTCCTAAGAGCACGCCAGATCAGCTTTTGCAGAGTGCCTCTGTTTTCTTGAACCCTAAAACAGGTGGAATCCTAGCGTTAGTCGGTGGAAGAGGAGAATATACGCAGGGACGCTTCAATAATGCGACTGACCTCATACGGCAGCCTGGATCTGCGTTGAAGCCGCTTGCCGTCTATACTCCGGCACTTGAGCAAGGCTATCATATGTCAGATTTGCTTGTGGATGAACCGATTGATATGGATGGATACTCTCCGAAAAACTTTGATCAACAATATAGAGGAGAAGTGACGATGTACGATGCACTCGCGCAATCGTATAATATCCCTCCTGTTTGGTTGTTGGATGAGATCGGTATCAAAAATGGAGTTCATGCGGTTGAACTATTTGGGATTCCATTAGAAAAAAATGACCGTACGCTTGGATTAGCGCTCGGAGGAATGGACAAAGGTACGTCTCCTTTGCGGATGGCTCAAGCGTTTTCTGCGTTTGCGAATGACGGAGTGATGGAGGAAGCGCATGCGATCACCGAAATTAAAGATTCGGAAGGAAAAGTGCTTGGGAAGTGGCAGGGTGAGTCTGTACAAGTGACAGATGCGGAAGTTGCCCAGCAAATGACCTATATGCTGCAAGGGGCTGTAAATGAAGGCACTGCCAAAAAAGCACAAGTTTCCGGTGTGGACGTGGCGGGAAAGACGGGCACCACACAGCTCCCGATTGAAGGAGTGGACGGTTCAAAAGATCATTGGTTCGTTGGCTATACTCCGGACATTGCCGGTGCGGTATGGCTTGGATATGATAAAACAGACGCCGACCATTATTTAACATCTACCAGCAGCTTTACTGCACCACCCATTTTCGCACAAGTTGTTTCAAAATCCGCAAGTGAATTAACAGCAAAGGAATTTGATTTGTCGTTAATTGATGAAGAAATCAAAGAACTGAAGAAGCAGAAGAAAAAGACGAAGGAAGAAAGGGAAAAGAAAGAGAAGAAAATAGAGAAGGATCAGAAGAAGAAAGAGTTTTGGAAAGGGATTGAAGAGTGGGGGCGGAAGTGGTTTACAGGTAAAGATGAGTGAAGGTAAAGGACATAAGGTGCCTGTGTGAGAAGCATTCATGAATATTTCTCACACAGGCACCTTTAATTCATGGATAGAGTCCGCTTTAAAGATGGTACCTCCCAACACAAGTCGAAAAAAACTTTGAGTTGTACTAGAGTTGTATAAGGACCAGGCTCCTTTAAAAAATGTGAATGTTTAAACAAACGTAATTGTTTTTTACACAGCGTACTTTACCTTCCTTTCAATCGCCCTTTTCTGCCTTTTGATTTAATAGTAGGGGAGCTTACATGAGCGTATTTCAAATGTTTACTCATTAGAATTGTTTCTATTATAGTCCATAGTTCTCTAATTCTGCCGTTGGGTAACCTTATGGAAGCTTTTTGGTCTTGTTCATCCCTTTTGACGTGTAAATGAAAAGGTTCGGTACTTGTTTGATGTTCTTTACTTTCCTCATGTGGCTCAGAGTGAAATTTTATAACAATCGAACCAGTAGGGGAATAAAAATCATAGTGGTAGTACTCAATAAATCCATCTTTTATTATCTCTTGACAAGGTAAGCGTCAAAAAATGAACACGTTGTTTCATATAAAAGAAAATGCCCCAAAGAATCGATTAAAGATTCTTCGGGGCATTTTCTATTTCTTTGACTGGATATAACAATTCTTTGGTAAGGTCTTCGACCAAGG
>NZ_PDYW01000042.1:0-11536 GCF_002743245.1 Sporosarcina sp. P26b | reverse complement strand
TGACTAAATTTTATCAGAAGGTATCCTTTTTTTCTTCCTAAAACTAAAAAAATATATAAAAAAGAACGGACCCCATAAACTTCAATGGGTCCGTTCTTTTTCAATATGAGGAGGGTTTTGTCCCAGCCTCTTTTGTTTTTATTGAATTCCTTTTTTAACCCACTCTGCTACTGTGACCGTACGCTTAGCTTGATATTTAACAGCGGCTTCTACATCTTCAATCATCTCACCAGACGGACCGACTGTAACACTAGTTCCATAAGGGTTTCCACCTGCACCAAAGATTACTGGATCCGAATATCCTGGTGGAACGATAATCGCACCCCAATGCATCATCGAAGTATATAGCGATAAGATGGTTGCTTCTTGACCGCCATGTGGATTTTGAGCCGAAGACATAGCACTTACAACTTTGTTTATAGTCTTTCCTTTTGCCCATATACCACCCTGTGTATCAAGAAATTGTTTCATTTGGGAAGCCATATTACCAAAACGTGTTGGCGTACTGAAAATAATTGCGTCTGCCCATTCAATATCATCCGATGTAGCTACCGGAATATCTTTCGTTGCGTCAGCTGTTGCTTTCCATACATCATTGTTTTCAACTACGGATTGTGGAGCCAGTTCTTGTACTTTTAAAATTTTCACATCAGCGCCTGCTTCTTTCGCACTTGCCTCTGCCCACTTTGCTAATTGATAATTCGTTCCGCCCATACTGTAAAAAATTACTGCTAACTTAACTTTTGACATCCAAACATCTCCTTTAGTTTGATAAATATTGTTTCCTTAAAGGCTCATACTAAGAGAACCCATTCCTTCTTCCTTTCCCCGTTATTTCTATTACTAATCATCTCCACTCATAAAATTTTTATACTAGCGTAGTTTGCATTTCCATTAAGAATGAGCTGTAATAGTAAAATGATGATCTTCACAAGTATTTCAGTGACCACCACAAATTATTTAACTTATTCAAAAAAGACAGCTAGATTTCACTCTAGCTGTCTTAACTGATCCACTTATACCTTATGGAAATTCGTACCGTCCGTAGTTTCTGCAATAATGCCAGCACGGATTACAAAGTCTCCGAAGTGTTCACCCTCGTCTCGTTCTTTTGCATATCGTTTTAATATAGGGCCTAGTTCACCTAGTATTTCTTCTTCTCCAATATTTTCACGATAGATTTTGCTTAGGCGCTGTCCTGTAAATCCGCCACCTAAATACATATTATATTTACCTGGTCCCTTACCGATAAAGCCTAGTTCCGCTATCGCTGGACGTGCACATCCATTCGGGCATCCTGTCATCCGCGTCACGATCTCTTCATCGCCAAGTCCAGCTTCATCTAGCAAGCCCTCGATTTTTGTAATCAGTGAAGGTAAATACCGTTCTGCCTCTGCCATCGCTAAACCACATGTCGGCAGCGATACACATGCCATGGAGTTTCTACGTAATGCTGACTGCTCAGCTGGAGACTCCAAACCATACTTCGCAATAATCTCTTCTATATTCTTCTTATTTGAATCAGCTACATCGCCTAGAACTAAGTTTTGATTCGGACTCAGACGGAAATCGCCTGTATGGATCTCTGCAATTTCACGAAGAGCAGTCATCAGTTTATAGTTTTCGGTATCACGCACACGACCGTTTTCAATGAAGAACGTATAATTCCAGCTTGTATTTTCTGCTGGCACCCATCCATAGCGGTCACCATTATGATCAAAGTGATAAGGGCGCGTCTCTTCCAAATCCCAACCTAGACGATTATGAAGCTCTCCAATTAACCAATCAAGTCCGCGAGAATCAATCGTGTACTTGAATCGTGCATACTTTCGTACAGAACGATTTCCGTTATCACGTTGGATCATCATTAAATGCTTCGCTACTTCTACTACTTGATCTGCAGGTACGAATCCAATCAAACGACCTAACTGAGGGTACGTCTGCTCATCTCCATGCGCCATTCCCATACCGCCACCTACAGCAACGTTGAAGCCGACTAGTTTTTCGTCTTCGACTATCGCAATCAACCCAATGTCTTGAGAAAATACATCAATATCATTCATTGGAGGTACCGCAATTCCAATCTTGAACTTTCTAGGCAAATACGTCGCGCCGTAGATTGGCTCTACTTCTTCCCCTGCCGTATCCACAACCTTTTCCTCATCCAACCAAATTTCATGATAAGCCGTTGTTTGTGGCAATAAGTCCAAGCTTAATCGCTTCGACCACTCATATATTTCTGCGTGAACTGACGATTGATTTGGGTTCGGGCTGCACATGACGTTTCGGTTGACGTCACCACAAGCCGCAATAGAATCCAGTAACGCGTCATTCATCTCTTGAATATTCTTTTTCATATTCCATTTCAAAATTCCGTGCATCTGGAATGCTTGGCGTGTCGTTAACTTCAATGTACCGTTACCATATTTATGTGCCAGTTCATCCATAACAAGCCATTGCTTTGGCGTAGCGAAGCCGGCTGGTGTCCGCACGCGGATCATGAATTGATAGGCCGGCTCTAATTTTTGACGTTGACGCTCTACCCGTAGATCTCGGTCGTCCTGCAAATAACTTCCGTGGAATTTCATTAGACGGTTATCATCATCTGGAATTCCTGAACTGATGGAATCATTCATCGTTTCAATGAGGTTTCCACGCAAGTAATCACTTTCAATTTTAATTTCTTCTACATCACTCGGTGCTCCATCTTGTATATGGATCGGCTTTGTTGTTGAAGACATGCTCCCACTCCCCTTCGGATACTTAATAGACATCTCTCTGATAGCGTTTTTCTTGAACTAACTGTGTAACGAATGCTTCGGCTTCTTCAAGTGATTTACCGCCTTCTTGTTGAAGGATTTCCAGCAACGTCGCGTGGACGTCTTTTGCCATGTTCTGTTCATCACCACATACATAAATCACTGCACCTTCTTCAATCCATTGGTACAGTTCTTGACTTGCTTGTTTCATGCGATGCTGTACATAGACTTTTTCATCTGTATCACGTGAAAAGGCTACATCGAGGCGTGTTAACGCACCATCCTTCACGTAATTCTGCCATTCAGTCTGATAATAGAAATCTGTCACATAATGCTGATCTCCAAAGAACAACCAAGACTTTCCTTCTGCCCCTGTTTCACTACGTTCTTCAATGAATGAACGGAATGGCGCGATACCCGTTCCCGGACCTATCATGACGATCGGTGTTTGTGAATTAGCAGGTAAACGGAAATTATCATTTTTATGAATATAGATTGGTAATGTATCTCCCGGCTCAAGGTTTTCTGCACACTGGATAGAACAAACACCTTGTCTGTCGCGACCATGCGCTTCGTAACGTACAACACCAATTGTTAGATGCACTTCTTCAGGATTCGCTTCTAGGCTACTTGCAATTGAATATAATCTCGCTGGCAGTTTACGAAGAATCCCCACCAGTTGTTGTTCTGATGCTTCAACTGGTCCGAAGTCCTTTAATGCATCTAGTAAATCGCGTCCATCGACATACGCACGAAATTCTTCTGCATGTTCTTTTTTTATAATTCGCTTCAACTCTTCTGACTCAGAGTAATTAGATAGTTTTTCAAGTAACGGTTTAGTTACTACAGTAATCTCTAAGTGATTCAGTAAAGCAATGCGTAAAGCACGGCGTTCACCTTGTGAGTTAATTTCGACGGTTTCTTCTGCATTCCAATTCCCTAGTCGAATAATCTCATCGATTAAGTCGGGATTATTCGTTGGAAAAATCCCTACACTATCGCCCGGTTCATATGTCAGTCCAGAGCCTTCTAATGAAATCTCCACATGACGCGTCTCTTTATTAGAACCTCGGCCGTTTAGGTTAATATTTTCAAGTACTTCCGCTTTAAACGGATTCGTGCGTGAAAATTGAGTTGAAGATGTAGTTTCGACTTCCACACTAGCTGCAGCCGATTGACCACCCGTTTGGACGTCTAATGAAACTTCCACCGCCGCTAGCCATTGTGCTGCCGGCTCATCATAATCCAAATCACAATCTACACGTGGTGCTAACTGAACAGCTCCTAGGTCAGATAGTTTCTGATCGAAATCAGCGCCCGTCTTACAGAAGAATTCGTATGAGCTATCGCCAAGTGCCAATACTGAATAATGAAGATGATCTAGTTTTGGAGCACGTTTCCCATGCAAGAACTCAAAAAATGGTAAGGCTGTATCAGGTGGATCTCCTTCTCCATGTGTACTGACGACAAGCAATAAGTTTTCAATTTTCTTCAGGTTATTCGGTTTGAAATCATTCATGGATTGTATTGTCACTTCAAAAGATTGCTCTTTTAACTTAGCTGCTGCTTGTTCCGCAATTCCCTGTCCGTTGCCTGTTTGTGAGCCATAAAGTACGGTTATTTCTTTTACTGCCGTCGGAACTTCGATAGCAGGACGCTCTAATACAGCGACGCCACCGGAAGGCACTGAAGCTGAGCTGACCGCTGTTAAATAACCACTCAGCCAACTTTGCTGTGTTACTGAAATACTTGGCAACAGACGATTGAGCAATTCTACCTGTTCTTCACTGAAAGGACTGTTCGATACTTGTAAAGCCATATTCATCACCCTCACAACCTCTTATATATTTTTCGTCAAACAAAATCTGACTAGACTGATAACTATTTTTAAGATGATTTCATTGTATTATTATTAAACCTATTAGTCAAGTAGGTTTTTAATATAATGAAGTGGACTTTTTTGAAATAGAGTGAGTAAAAATTTTGTTGGGGGTGGGGGATTGGCGCTTCGGAGGGGACGCTTTCCTGAGTCGCCCCTCCTACGCACCAATCCCTTACAATGTGAGTGGATTACACTTTTAGTTGATCATTAAAGTTATGGTTGCAATCTATTTTGATCTTAAAAAAGTTTACGTAAAACAATGGTTCAGACACTACCTACAATGAGTGATAAAAGTACCTTCAATATCAAATTAGGATGTAAGCAGAAGCTGGCGTCGAAGTGCAAAGATGTGCTCCTAACGTTGCGCTTTTACTAGTAAAAGCGCAACGTTACGGCTCTTCCCGCAGGCCCATAGGAAAGCGTCCGCCAGCTGGAGCTTCCATCCCCTCGTACCTACAAAGTAACCAACTCTGATATCCACGTTAAGACCTTGAACTTAAAACCATACAAAAAAGAATGCCCCAGTGAAGTGAAGTCACTTCTGGAGCATTCTTGTTTTGTTAATTCGAAAGCTGTGCTTTGGAATGGTTGCCTGCTTTTCTGACCCAAGCCACCACTACAATAATTACTAGCAACCCAAGCTGTGCCATGATCGTTTCAGTGGTAGGATAAAAACCGATCACATCAATAATTGGCAAGCGCGGTTG
Organism: Sporosarcina sp. P26b; assembly: GCF_002743245.1. Classification (NCBI taxonomy): domain Bacteria; kingdom Bacillati; phylum Bacillota; class Bacilli; order Caryophanales; family Caryophanaceae; genus Sporosarcina; species Sporosarcina sp. P26b. The sequence continues at coordinate 6,188 of NZ_PDYW01000042.1, read as the reverse complement.
CACAGTTGTGTTAATTACATTCGTCAACTGCAACGTATGCAAACTCACACCGATAATTTTAAACGCCAGTACATAAATCAAAATCGTCGCCACTGCGAAGAAGCGATGAATCGGAATGCGGTGGCTTAACTTCATGAAAATAAATGCTACGATCGCCAATATGACAACTGCTAGCAGAATCCCCATCACAAACTCAAGTGTGGACATCTTTGGCGCAATCCCCGCGTAAAACACAATCGTTTCCGCACCTTCTCTAAATACAGAAAGGAAACTGACCGAAGCCATCGCAAGCACGCTCCCTGTAGAAATCGCTTGACCCATTTGCTTGGATATATAACGATTCCATGAAGCCACATTGGATTTTTGATGCATCCAAATTCCAACACCGATCATCAATGCGGCAGCTACAAGTCCGACATAGCCTTCCATCATTTCGCGGTCATTGCCAATCGTGACAGACTGCAATACGGTCGACATCATGATGGCCACTACAATACTAAGCGTAATTCCCGCGCCCGCACCGACATATACCCATTTGCGCATTCCTTGCTGATTGGCATTCGTCAAGAATGTCAGCAACGCCATAATAATCAGCAATGCTTCCAGACCCTCACGTAATAGAATCAAAGCAGAGTCCCAAAAGCTGAAACTGTCATTTGTTTGAAGTAAGGCGATTTGCTGTTTAAAATCTTGCAACTGGCCATCCGCTTTTTCAACATCATAGCCGCTATTCGACAATTGACCGATCATCAACGGTAATTCATTTTCAAGCTGTGTATAAAGTGAAGCGTTTTTCGTACGCACTTCTCCTTCAACATTTGGCCAGATTTGAATGAACTCACGTAATGACTTCTTCGCGTCATCAAGCTTTCCACTTTGTAACGAATCTGAACTTTTATCTAATAATGCAATCAACGTGGTCAAAGAATAATCTTCAGTTGCTGTTTCTTTCAATGTCCCATTGACGAACTGATCAACAATGACAGTCAGATCATCAAACTGCGTACGGTATGCTTCGAGATTTGGTTTTTCTTCCGCTAACGTGATTCGCATGAACGCCATACTCGTTTCAATTGCACCGTATGCTGAAATACTTTGTTCACGCACAGGTCGTTCATTGCGTGTCCATGTGGAAACGAACTGTTGATTAGCTTGTTTGATCTCTTCAAGCGAATCGGACTCAATTGCTTGTTGTAAATCTGCAATCGCAAGTTCCATCGCTTTGCCGAATTTCTCGCGCTCTGCTAGTTCGTCAACTGGATTTTCTGACTTCTCCAGTTCGTGTACCGCTTTGGATAAAGAACTCAATAACTCTCCGCGTGTTGCAGAGTCAGCTTTCAAAGCTTTCTTTAACGTCTTATCGATTTCCTTCGTGTACTCTGAACTCTCCAATTTCTGTTGTTGCCAAATTGATTCAAATTCTTGCAAAGAAGATAATGCTTCTGCATCATTCGCTTTTTTCGTTTGCATGATCGAATCACTGATGGAGATATAGAGATCACTATAATTTGTTTCGGTCTCAGCGAACGCAGGGCGTATCGGTAAAACTATGACGATCAGCATTACTGCTATCCATTTATATAATCGAGAAGAGTGAGTCACCGATAAAGCCCCCCTTTTGGACTCCAGGGAAGCAAGCGAATAATGCACTGCCGCGATGGGTAATATATTCATTTAATTTGTCTTCACGTCCAAAGCTATTTTGAATAGCAATAAATTGTTCAGGTTTTTTTTGGAACGAGATGAATAGTAAACCGGCATCGAATGTACCTGTCGAATCCATTACACCTGAACTATAGGAGAATGATCGACGGAATATTTTTTGCTTGGACTTCTTCGCTAACCGCACGTGGGAAGCTTCGGAAATGACATACTCCCCTTTTGCATCCTTTTCGTCTAAGTCCACTTCATCCATTTCATGCTTCTTACCAATTGGTGCACCTGTATCCCGATGGCGACCAAATGTTGCTTCCTGTTCCTGCAATGCAGTTCTGTCCCATGTTTCCAGATGCATCTGGACGCGACGAACAGCCATGTATGTTCCATTGGTCATCCAAGCCTTTGATTGACCCGCATCAATCCATGCGACTTCATTCATCTCAGCTTCTTTGGATCCATTCGGATTGACGGAACCATCTTTAAAAGCAAATAGATTTCTAGGCGTTTCTTTTTTCTTACCTTTCATTGGGTACGAATTAAAACCTGCTTGCGTCCATTTTAGTGTTACTTTTCCCGAAGCTGCTCGCACTAAGTTTCGAACCGCATGGAATGCAACTTGCGGATCATCAGCACATGCTTGAATACAAATGTCTCCGCCGGTATACGCAGGATCTAGCTGATCTTTTGGAAAATGCGGTAAATCTTTTAGTTCAGCAGGCTTTTTTGAAGCTAAACCTAATGCATCTTTTTCAAATAGTGACGGACCTACACCAAATGTCAGTGTTAAGTTTGAAGCGTCCAACCCGACTGTTTCTCCTGTATCTTTAGCGGGAATGAGCATATTAGACGTCTGACCATCCATCTCTTCACCATTCATCATGCGTACCGCAATAGGGGTCCACATTTTAAATAGATCCATCAATTCTTGTTGTGAGTTCACCAATACATTTAACGAAGCAAAATATACATAACTTTGACATTCTGTAGCGATCCCTGATTGATGCTTACCGTAGAAATTGATCTTATTTTTCGACCGTGGATTGTCTTCTTCCTCTACCATTCCGAATACTTTGAGAACACTGCCTAGACCTGATGCACCAATCGCAACACCTGCTGCACCTGCTCCTGTATACTTCAACATTTGGCGACGTGAAATTTTCTTATCATAGAATTTTTCTTCAGTGCGGTCCGTCATTTTATCACTCCGTTACGATGCCCATCATACTTAATGGCTCACCTAATTGATTTACTGCTTCTGATAATGCTTTAGTATCTTCCTTCGTCAACTCTTCATAAGATATATAGCCACCGTTACCATCTTCGTATTCTGCAAGCAACCCGTTGATTGTTTCGAATTTCGACTCAAGTTCGTCGACTAACTGCTGATCTTTCTCTGCCATTTTATCTTTAAAGATTTCAAAGATTTTCTCAGCGCCTTCAATATTTGCTTTGAAGTCATATAGATCCGTATGAGAATAAATTTCTTCTTCTCCCGTGATCTTAGAAGTCGATACTTCATTCAATAAATCGACTGCACCTGTAACCATCAAGTCTGGAGACACTTCCACTGTTTCTACACGTGCGCGCAATTCTTTTGCATCTTTTAGCAACTGATCTGCGACATCTGCATAGCCTTCAGTTGTATTCTCTACCCATAATCCGTATTCGATCTTATGGTAACCCGACCACTCTTCTTCTCCTTGACCTTCTTCTTGAACATCTGCTAAACGCGCATCAATTCGCGGGTCTAAATCGCCAAAGCTTTCTGCAATTGGTTCAGAGCGTTCAAAATACATTCTAGCAATCGGATAGATTCTTTTTGCTTCTTCTATATCTCCTGATTTAACTGCCGTAACAAATTTTTCTGTATCGATAACGAACTCATCCATCTGTTCAAGTGCAAACTCTTTATATGCATCTGTTTCAGCAGTTAGATCTACCGCTTCTGTTACTGCCGGTTCTTTTTCTTTAGGTTCGTCTGCCGTTCCACAGCCCGACAATAGAATTCCTGTCGTCAAGGCGAATGCTGTTACTACTGTTTGTTTCATTTTAATTCCCACTTCCCACGATTTAGTTTGCTGTTATCAATGATAATCGTTCTCAAATGATAAATCAATAGGGATTTTAAGGAGATATGTGTATATTTCTAGTACTTATTGTGTTTTTAGAAAATTTAAGAGATACTATATTCAACTAGATATTTTTCTATTCGGGTATTTCTATACTTTTTAGATTTTTGTAACAAAAACTACTTTCTTTCGTCTACTAAGTAACCATTATGAAGGGAGGAAATCAATGTGAAAAGAAAAATCAGCAAGCAACAATTTGATTTCTTGCAACGAGAATTTTCTTTTCTACAACAGCATGGCAAGATGGAAGCAGCAGATGCCGACGAAATGCTCTCGCTTTACGAATCTAAAGGCGGCGCTAATTTCGTGAGAATCCTACTGGCTTTCGGAGCTATATTAGTAGGGATAGGAATACTAAGCTTCATCGCAGGCAACTGGGCAGGACTTACGCCATTCTTTAAGTTTGGATTAATTGTTGTCGGCATGATCTTGGCGTACTTCGCAGGGTATAAGCTGGAAAATGATTATGAACGAACATCTCGCAGTATGTACTACATCGGTGCTGCCATTTTTGGAGCAGGAATATTTCTGATTGGCCAAAGCTTTCACTTGCAACATACGGTGTATACCGACTTCCTTTTATGGGGTGTTGGAATCTTACCGTTAGCTTATTATCTTAAGGATCAATTGCTCGCAGTATTTGCTAGTGCATTTTTTATTATCTACAGCTTTAGCGCTTTTACAGCTTATGAAGCAGGAAGCTTCGGTCCTTTCTGGCTACTCCTACTGATTCCTGTATTGTTCTGGATGAATGAAACTCGATTTGGTAGAAAGAGTTCATTGTTTGTTATGAGTGTTTTACTAAGCGCGGCTTTCATCGTCAATATGCTAGAGTTTTTCCACGTCGATGAATGGATTTCTATACTGATTGTTTTTGTACTAGGGGTGTTCCTTGCACTCGCACCCTTCAAACATTATCGTACAGAGTCCTCCTGGACGGGTTCCATACTATTTGGTATCACAGGTATTATGCTAACATTCCCATTCGTTTGGGATGGTTTACGATTTGGTGATTCCGCTCCTTATATTTTCACTACCCTATTCGTTGTCTTGTTGGTGTATTTATTGAAGAAAGGCAGCTTACCCGCTATCTTGATCACGTGTGCGTTAATCTATCGCTATTACACGGATATCACATACGACTTTATGCCAAAATCATTATTTTTCATCGTAGGCGGTTTGTTGCTAATCGGTTTTGGATTCTGGTTTGAAAAATCACGACGAGAGACGGTGAAACGTCATGAAGAATAAACGGAATCTATTCCTTGTTGCCTTAATCGTCCCCATCATCCTCCTTTTAGCGATGACTTGGAAGCCATTGTATACAGTGAATACAGGTAAAACTATTACATTGGAAACCGTACCTGTCGACCCACGCGATATTCTATACGGTGATTATGTCAGTCTTCAGTTTGCGATTGAAGAATTCACAAAAGACGATCTAGACCCAGCGCTTATTAAAGAGTTTTCCAAACACGATACCGGAAGGCTTACGGTATATGCCGTGTTAGAACAAGAAGAGGGAGATCTTTACGGATTGAAGACGGTCACACATAAGAAACCAAATGACGGATTGTTTTTGAAGGGCGATATGTATTACTACAGTGAATTCAATAATAATGAAAATCAAACGTATTTCGCCAATTTCCTTCCTGACCGTTACTATGTAGCAGAAAACACTGGTATGCAGTTGGAGGACCTTTCACGCAAAGGGCAGTTGATTGCTGATGTAAAGGTTCGTGATGGTTTTGCCGTGTTGGAAAATGTACGCCCGAAGTAGATTGCTGTAGTAGAGAATTGTAAGCCGTTGCTGGAAATCGTGGATTAGCGATTTCTAGTGGCGGTTTTTTTGTGCAAATATAGTAGTTTGATTGGCTATGTACGTGGGGCGGGCATTGGCGCCACTTCAGCGGTAGTGGATGGCTTTAGAACGTTCTATAGTGTGTAGGGCAGTTCAGGTAGTTTTTTTTCGAGTACACGGGGAAGGTGTTCGTACAAGTAAGTAGGATACGATTTTAGGTAGTTGTTTTACGAACCCTTTACTTTTCCTTGTATTTTGCAGAGGTAGTAGTTTGACTGGCTATATAAGTGGGGCGATCATTGGCCCCACTTCGGCGGTGGTGGATGGCTTCCGCAATGAGCCAGACAGGAAGTGCGCCTGGCTGTCTCATTACTACGCCTACCACGTGCAGCCGCCTGCGTTAGATAGTGTGTAAGGCAGTTCTGATTCTTCTTTTGCAAGAATAGGAACTAGTACTACCCAGTCACTGGTTTTATCTACTATAAACCACAACCTGACATGGTAAGTACTTAGCAGCGCAGGCACAACTGCGGGGTAGGCCGTGGCCATGAGACAGCTAGCAGCTCCACCGCTAGTTGGCTCATGGCTGGAGGCAATCC
>NZ_PDYW01000041.1:0-12749 GCF_002743245.1 Sporosarcina sp. P26b | reverse complement strand
TGAAGCACAAAGGGGACAGCGTCGGAGCTGATGATCAAGTCAGTAAGCCGGAAATTGCTGAATTGGTATTGAAGATCGATAAGTATATATTATAAGAATGAGAGACTTCCGTTTTATGTGGAGGTCTTTTTGTGTCGATAAAGATAGTAATATACTAAAAAACCGTCTTTGCAATGTGAAGATTACAAAGGCGGTTGATTATAATGAAGTTACTATATATAGTATATTACGCTTTCGTATCATTACTTTCTAGACAGAATGTGCTCAACTTTGTCTACCACTTCTCTACCGATTTCTAAAGCTGCAGTAGCTGCAGGTGAGGGTGCATTGCACACGTGGACACTATTTCTGCCGTTAACAATAAAGAAATCATCTACAAGACTTCCATCACTTCTAAGAGCTTGTGCTCTAACACCAGCTGGCCCTGGAATTAAATCCTCTACCCGGATTTCTGGTACTAATGTTTGTGCACTCTCGACAAACTTTTCTTTGCTGAAAGAGCGCTTCATTTCGTCAATACCTTCTTTAGCATACTTTAGCCCAAGCTTCCACATACCAGGATAAGTGGCCATTTCAGTAAAGTCCTTTAAATTAAAAGATGTTTTATTATAAGCTTCACGACTGAAGCCCGGAACTGCATTTGGTCCTACGTCTACATTTCCATCAATCATTCTAGTAAAGTGAACACCTAAGAATGGAAAGTCTGGATTAGGAACAGGATAGATTAAATTATTAACAAAATCTCTTTTCTCTTCCTTTAGCATAAAGTACTCGCCACGGAAAGGAAGGATTTTCATATCAATTAAATACCCAGCCATTTTAGCAATGCGATCACTTTGAAGACCTGCACAATTTAATAAGAAAGTTCCCCTATATGTTTTGCTTAATGTTTCTACTACCACTTCGTTTGGAGATTCAGTAATTGTTACTACTTCAGCGTTATTTTGTATAGTACCGCCTTTACTAATAAAGATTTCTGCTATCTTATTGGAAACTTCTTTATAATTGACTATACCAGCAGCAGGGACATGAATAGCTCCCACACCATTCACATGCGGCTCTTTTTCCAGCAACTGATCTTTGTCTAGTTTGGAGACCATTAATCCATTTTCAAGACCGCGCTGGTACAGGTTGTTTAATTGAGTTAATTCTTTATCGTGCGTGGCGACGATAACTTTACCGCATATGTCATGCTTAACATCATTTGCTTCACAAAATGCACGCATACCTTCACTGCCAGCCTTGGCAAACTTTGCTTTATAACTACCTGGCTTATAGTAAATTCCAGAATGGATAACCCCGCTGTTATGACCAGTTTGATGTGAAGCAATATCAGACTCTTTTTCTAGAATGGTTACTTTAGATTTTGGGTTTCTATCCAGTAGTTCCATACCAACTGATAATCCGACGATACCCCCACCGATAATAATATACTTTTCCATAATTACATTCCTCCATCTTTAGCTTATCTCACAAGCTTCAGCTAGTAACTCTACTAGATGAACTACTTGTATTTTATCCGTCAAGCCATTCTGTTCTACTCCCAAAAGCATCTGTAAATGACATCCTGGATTTGTCGTAACAATCAATTCGGGTATTATGGCAGTGATGTTTTTCATTTTGTCATCCAGAACTAGCATAGATTCTTGATGATGAATGATATTATAAATGCCTGCTGATCCGCAACACATATCTTTTTGTGGTAAAGGAATATAGTAGATTCCTTCTATCTTTTTTAATAATTCTAATGGTGGATCCACTACGTGCTGCACATTCGTTAAGTGACATGATGGTTGATAAGTAGTGACTTTTTCTATTCTCTGACTGAATACTAAATCCAGTTTTGTCAGTATGACACTAATATCTTTGCACTTTTCAGCAAAAGTTGTTGCTCGTTTATACCATGGATCATCAGGCTTGAAATATAATGGATATTCGACTAATGCAGCACCACATCCACCGATAGCGTTAACTATAAAATCAAATTCATATTTTTCGAAGGCTACGATATTTTTTTTTGCGAGAGCAACAGCTCGATTTTCTTCGCCGGCATGGTGTTGAAGTGCGCCACAGCAAGTTTGTTCTTTTATAGTAGTCACTTCACAACCGCCAGTTTCCAACAGTTTAATTGATAAATCATTAATATTTGCAAAGAAAGTATCCATTATACAGCCTGTGAAAAAGCCAATCTTATAAGTAGAAGTTTTGTTCGCAACTTCACTGTTACGTTTGAGAGGGAGCTTCACTTCTGGAGTGACTTTTTCCATCTGTTCTAAAGACTGAGGTAAGATGTTTGTTTTTCGAACGACATTATTCATCTTCGTTTTTTGGAAAACATATAATCCTTTCCCCGCTAATTTCAGAACCTTTTTATTCGGTAATGCATATTGAAAAGCTAGTTTTCTAAGGAGTTTTTCTTTCTTGCTTCTCTTCGCTCTACGATGATCAGATAGTGCATTAACTGCGGAAGTCAGTATTTTACCGTATTCAACATTTGTAGGACAAACCGTTTCACATGCTCTGCAACCAAGGCATAAATCGATTGGATCGGCGAGATCATCTAATGAGATTTTTCCTTCAGCAGCCATTTTGACTAAATTAATTCTTCCTCTTGGCGAGTGGGTTTCTTTTCCGAATGAAACATAGGTAGGGCAGGTAGGGAGGCAGTAACCGCATTGTACACAGTTAAACGTCTCATTATAGGCCAGGTCTTTTATAAAATCTTGTTCTTTAGTCATTTTTCAACACAAACCTTTGCCCGGGTTCTGCAAATATTTTACCAGGATTTAAGATGTTATCAGGGTCCCATGCGTCTTTAATCAGTTTCATCATATGTAGCCCGTCTGCACCCAGTTCACTTTCCATGAAAGTGGATTTCATTAAGCCTATTCCATGTTCACCGGATAAAGTCCCACCTAAGTCGATAGCTGCTTGAAATATTTCGCCGACAGCTAATTCTACACGTGCCATTTCTTCTTGATCACGTGCATCCGCAATAATATTCGGGTGTAGATTTCCGTCTCCTGCGTGTCCGAATACAACCAGATGCAACTGATACTTTTCACGAATCTCTTTTAAACGTTTAAACATATCAGGGATTTTACTTCTTGGTACTGTAGCATCCTCGGATATCTTTGTTGGTTTTATTTTAACGATAGCGGGTGATACTAGCTTCCTTGCGCGCCAAAGTTGCTGAGCTTCTTTATTGTCAGCAGCGATTTTAATACTTCTTGCATTTACACGTAAACAGGCGTCTTCAACTATTTTCATTTCATCGTTTAAGGCTTTTGGATGTCCATCTAGCTCAATTAATAGAATAGCTTCAACATCTGTTGGTAATCCAAGTGGTTCGTATTCTTCAACCGCAATAATTGAATGTTGATCCATTATTTCCATTTTAGCCGGCAATATTCCTGAACTCAGAACCGTCGAAATAGCTTTTCCAGCATCTGTGATTTCATCGAAAGAAATTAATGCGGTTTTAGTTGCGATTGGTTTAGGGATCAATTGAAGTGTTGCTTCCGTAATAATCGCCAGAGTGCCTTCTGATCCTACGACAAGCTTTGTTAAGTCATATCCCGTCACGTTTTTTACCGTTCTGCCTCCAGTATTGATCACCCTACCATCTGCAGTTACGATTTCCAGCCCGAGCACATAGTCTTTGGTTACTCCGTACTTTAAACCACGTGGACCTCCGGCGTTTTCAGCCAAGTTCCCACCGATAGTAGATACATGGGAACTACTTGGATCAGGAGGATACATAAGGCCGTACTGTTCTGCTAAGTTGTTAATAGATGACGTAATTACACCAGGAGAAACTACTGCAACTAAATCATCGGGATAGATTTCTAATTTCGTATTCCATAAAGAGAAATCAAGTACGATTCCACCTCCCACAGGTAGGGGACCGCCACTCAGACTAGTACCACTTCCTCTTGAAACAAGAGGACATTTGAACTTTTCAGCAATTTTCACTATCGCCACAACTTCTTCAGTTGCGGTAGGTTGACATACAACGTCAGGTTTATAAATTCCAAAAGAAGCATCAAATGCATAACTAAAAAGATCGTGTTCGGCCGTTAGTAATCGTTCAGAAGGTAAATGCTGTGCTAAATCATATACGATTGTTTGAAGTTTTTCTTTCACTTTAATCTCTCCGATCATAGTGATGACGAATTTTTATAGAATCTAAATGGGACCACATTGAGTGTTTAGCTTTTTCGGCATCCCCACATAGTATTGCTTCGTATATTTGATGATGCTCTTTCATCACAGTTATAATTTGTGCTGAATTCTCTATGGTATCGGGGCGGTTTTGAATCAGGAATATTCGTGTCCTCTCAGAAATTAAATTCATCATTTCGATTAATAAATTGTTATTTTAAGCTTCTGATATAGCCATATGGAACTCCAGGTCTTCATTTATTGCTTGTTCTCCTGCCTGTTCTGCAGCAACTAGTTTTTGATGAGCCGAAATCAAAGTTTCTTTTTGTGTTTCAGTTATCCTTTTGGCAGCATAAAAAGCAATGTCACCTTCTATCGCTTGACGCAGTTCAATGAGATTTAAAAATTGGATACTTTGGTTCCTTAACATAATAGTCACATCATCATTCATTTGTTGGTTACATGTTGCAGAGAGAAATGTCCACACACCTTGTTTAATGTGCAGTACTCCGTTCGCCTCTAACACAGAGATGGCTTCTTTTACAGTGGTACGAGAAACATTTAATGCTTCAGCCAATAATCTCTCAGAAGGAAGACGTTGACCTGCTTTTATAGAGTGTTCTTCAATGTAGTTTAGTATTGACTGCAGAACCTTTTTGTACAATCTGTCTTCTTTAACAAGTGGTTTCATGTGTATATACCTCGCTGGCCTAGTGGATGGTCCAGTAATAATAAATAAAGAGGGGAGATCAATCTCCCTCTTTAAATTCTCCTAGACGGTTAATGCGGTCATCACCTAATTTAATGCGAGCATTTACTAAATGCTTTTTCATATAAAATGAAGCTCTTTCTTTATCCCTGCACTTGATGGCATTATATATATTTAAGTGCTCTTGATAAACAGATTCTCTTTTGCGCCTTTTTCCAATGTTTTTAGAAAGTGAATACTTTAAAGCCTTTTGATAAAGTTCACTTAAATTTTCAATAGACTGTGTCAAGAAGGAGTTATGTGCCGCTTCCACAACTGCGAGATGAAATTGATAATCGGCTTCGTCTCCGACAACACGATTGTCACTCATAGTTTTCGCGAATTCATCAAGCGCTAAACTTATTTTTTTAATATCTTCTTCGGAATGTCTTTCAGCTGCAAAGTAGGCAGCTTCTGTTTCAAGAACAGTTCTTAGTTCCAATAAGTTATAAATTTCTTTATCGGTAATCATCTCATATGCTACGGTATCCAAATTATTGAGGTGGGTGCTGTCTGTAACAAAATTTCCGCCACCTTGAACTGATTCAACCAATCCAGAAGCGACTAATACGCTAATCGCTTCACGAATAGGAGCGCGACTAACACCGAACATTTTTGCTAAGTCATTTTCCGAAGGTAATTTAGTATTGGGTGGAAATTCTTGATCTCTAATCATCTCTTTAAGTTTTTCTAATATCTGATTAGACATTTTAGTTTTTCGTATAGGAGTAATCAATTTAATATCCCTCTCACGCAGAAACCGGTTGTTTCATAGTTGTGTATTTTTTATTTCTATAAGAATTCCATAACAACAAGATTACTAAAATTGAAATTCCGGTTCCGTCAGTTAATAGACCTGGCTTTATTAATAATAAGGCACTGATTGTAATTCCGATTCTTTCTATAATATTTAACTTCATAGAGAAGTAATTGTTTATCGATACAGCTAGTGCGAAAATTCCAATCAATGCAGTAATGCAGGCTAGTGTAACGACGAGCCATAAATTTTTAGTCCCCGGTTCAGTCTGTAAAATCAAAATCGGATTATAGACAATCATAAATGGAACGATAAAACCTGGTAAAGCTAATTTCAGGGCTGTCCAAGATGTTTTCATTGCGTCTGCTCCGGCTATACCTGCGGCCGTATAGGCTGCTAAAGCAACAGGAGGAGTTACATTTGATAATGCACCAAACCAGAATACAAAGAAATGTGCTGCCAATGGATTAACACCTGCTTGGATTAATGCAGGTGCAGCTGTTACAGCTACGATGATGTATAATGCAGTAGAAGGCAATCCTAAGCTGAGAATTATACAAGTTACCATTACTAGTATCAGGATTATAGCCAAAGAGCCGTTAGCCAATTCTAAAATATTATAAGCAAAAGTAGATCCGAGTCCTGTCATCGTCACGACTGCGATTATGATCCCTATTGAAGCACAGGCAATTCCAACTTGTATCGTACCGCGGGCACCATCAACCAATGCTTCGAAAGCTTTCTTTGGTGTAACACGCGTACTTTTATCTTTTGTTAACCAAGATGCAATAATAACAGAAACAATACCTGCAAAGCCTGCGAATAAAGGTGTTTTACCCACTAATAATGTACCAATTACAATTAGTATTGGCAGTATAAGCAAGCCGCGTTCTTTAATTACTTCTTTGATAATAGGAAGAGAGTCTTTACTTAAACCTTTTAGTCCTTGTTTCTTAGCCTCGATATCAATAGCAAAGATCAATGCAGCGTAATAGAGAATACTTGGGAAAATGGCTGCAATTATAATGGTAGTATAAGATATTCCTAGGAATCCAGCCATAATGAATGCGGCAGCCCCCATAATTGGCGGCATTATCATACCACCAGTCGAGGCGGCGGCTTCTACTGCTGCTGCAAACTGTGGTTTTAAGCCGATTTTTTTCATTAAAGGAATAGTAAAACTGCCAGTAGTAGCAACGTTAGCTACAGCGCTACCGCTTAATGAGCCTGTCAGAGCACTGGAAATAACCGCTACTTGCGCGGGTCCACCCCTGCGACGTCCAGCTATAGCCAACGCCAATTCATTAAAAAATTGAGAAGCACCACTTACTGTTAAAAATGCGCCAAATAAAATAAAAAGTACGATATACGTGGAGGCAATAGACAATGTCATACCGAATACGCCCTCTGTAGTCATATACATTCTGTACAATAGTCGTTCGATAGTGAATCCAGCGTGTGCGAATAAACCAGGGAAGTAAGGGCCAAACATTGCATAGATTATGGCAGTAAAACTGAGTAGTGGAATAAAAATCCCGATTACTCTTCTAGAAGCTTCCAACAACACGATCAATGTAATAACTGCAAATACATAATCCATTGTAATAGCCTGTGAATGGCGATCTACATGAATGGTTGTATAGGAAAGAATAATATAGCCAATGCCTGCAATTCCGGCTATTAAGAGAATGATATCCAGAACAGTCATCTTTTTATTCTTGTTTGCTTTTGAAGAAAGAGGGTATAGCAAGAACGTCAAAACCAGTAAGAATCCTAAAAATATTGCATTTCTATAAATCTCTTGTATATTTGAAAATCCATTAGTATAAATGGCGAAAATTGATAATGCAAACGCCGTTAGAATCATAATTTTTTGGGTTAAACCAGTTAAATTCTTATTACCACCGCCAGTTTCGCGGTCAACTATCTCAACGTCATGCGCTTTATTGTTCATTGTTTATGCCCCCTCCGTGAATAAGAAAAGGATGGAAAGTATTCCATCCTTTATTGTTATTATTTTGCTTCTGGTGGAATTAAATCTTCAGGAATTTCAAGACCGACTTCTTTAAAGTACTTATATGCGCCGATGTGTAAAGGAGAAGGTAGACCATCTAACGCATTCTCCAGTTTCATAACCTTTGCGGAGTTATGAACTTCATACATAAATTCCAGGTTCTCGTATAATGTTTTAGTTAATAAGTAAACTGTTTCTTCATCCAATTCAATTGAGGCAACTAAAAGGTTTGGTTGTGCAAGGGTGTGAATCTCTTCAGTTTGCTTAGGGTAAGTCTCTGCGGGTATTGTATATTCATACCACGCATTGCTAATATCATTAATTGCTTTAGCTTGTTCAGGAGTTATATCAAGTACTGAAGCCTTTACTCCACTTGCATACATATCAGTCACTGCCGCAACAGGAATTCCTGCTGGTACAGAACCTCCATCTAAACGTCCGTCGCGCATCGCTGAAATAGTATCGTCATATCCAAGATATTCAGGTTTAATATCCTTAATTGTTAAATCTATCCCATCCATCATAACTAGAGTAGATTGTTCAGTACCACTTGCTTGGGGTCCAACTGAGAATGTAGTTCCTTTAATGTCACTGATAGTTCCGGTTTCTATCTTTTTATCCATAAGGACAAAGTGTTCGACGTTCGGCCAAATCATAGCGACTGAGCGTAAGTCTTCAAATTTATTACCTTCAAAACTTCCAGTGCCTTGATAAGCTTGTGCGCCAATTAATCCTTGAATGATTGCAAGATGTGCCTCGTTCTTTTTCAGTAAGTCAATATTTTCAACTGAACCTGCCGAAGATTGTCCGCTTGCTTTAATTCCTTCACCTTCAAGTTCTTTTGTCCATAGGTTACCCATACCTACACCGATAGGATAATATGTACCTCCTGTAGATGCTGTGGCAATCGTAAGAAATTGTTCTTTCTTATCGCCATTTGAACTGCTGTCCCCATTATCATTACTACAAGCTGTTAAAGCTACTAAAGCTAAAGATAAAAATACTAAACCAATTTTTTTCAATGAAAAGCCTCCCTTTGTAAGCGCTTTATTTAAAGTTGTAATACAAGCATACAACAATACTTTCTGAGATACAATAACAATATTCAATTATTCTTAATATTGTTGTATCGTAGATGAAAACACTAGAATTTATATATATAATTTGTATAGATCAATTTTAATCATTTTATTAAGTGAGTAGAATTATTCTTGGATAATAACACTAGTAATTGTCTTAAAAGGATATACTACTATCTAATAGAACGTTAAAAGTGTAAAAGTTTTGTTGTTAAATGGACTAAGTGGAGAAAAAGAAAAAATTAATTATTATCTTCTCGTCACTCATCACGGATGATCTGAAGCACAAAGATGACAACGTCTGAGCTGACAATTAAGTCAATGGGTCGGAAACTTCTGAATTCGCATTGAAGATCGATAAATATATTGTAAGAATGCAAGACATCCATTTTACGCGTGAGCGCTGAAAAAGTCTAATATCTAATAATAGAAAAGAAGTGACTGAGCGAAGAGTGATCCGTTCGTACACCGGTTTTCTTTTCTTTTGTTCTGCTTTCAATAGTCTAAGATGAACTTTAATCCAAATATTATTTGAATAATGACCACAATGCCATTTACTTGATCAGTGTGTTCAAATACTGACTGTTTAAATCGAATTATAATTTATCGAGTGCAGCCCTCGTCGAAATATCAAGATACGACATGCCTATCAAATACTTTGTATAGTTGTCAGATAGTATTGCAAGTAAACTTGGTGTGGCAACTTTTAATGGAGTAGTTGGCATGATAGGCCCTGTAGGTAAAGTCAGCCCTTGATATAGCTGACCCCAGATTACTATTTATGCCCGCGGTGGCTCCATTTCAACGCAACATCTTGTAGTTACAATTGTGTTTTGTATATTATGGTATTGTGAAAAAGATACTTTCTAAGTATGACGCTAGGAGATAAAGTCATCAATTCGAGTACCTTGACAAAAAGTCCCCGATTTTGCTTACATTATATGAATTAAGTAATCCCCCAATGTAAAAAAGAGGGAAATGTAGTTGAGAAAGGATTACTCCTTAGTAAAGTGATGAAGGTAGATTTCGCGCAAACCTAGAAACTGTACTATCAACTTCACCCAAAGTGTCACTTTAGGGGATTAGAAAAACTAAGGAGTCCAGTCCGTCATCTGGAAGAGGCGATAGTCGGGAGGTCCCTTTCGAAACTCACCTTATATGAAGTTGAAGAAAATTACAGTATTTCGTGCAAGTGATTGAGGTAGTTAAAACGCAATCAAAGGTCACACAAATCTGGGCCACCAAAGAAAGAGTCAACGTATAAAGAGAAGTAACAGAGGAAAATGATAACCAATGGAGTTATCCAATGATTCGGGTGCTAGCATGGGGCATAATTCGGTAGGCTCCACTTATATTGGTTATAAAACGCTATTACGCAGAGCAAATAATAATAATAGGAAAAATATGGCGAGTAGAATCTTTAGATATTAATAACGAAAAGTAAAGAGGTTAGCATGAGGGGGAAGTGGTTCGGGGTAACGTTGCATATTCTGGAACTGGGATTTTAAAATACTTCAACTTGGAAAAACTCTAATTACCATCCAAGCTAAACATCTTTTTTACCATGGGAAATGAACGAAGAACGATGAGTAATCCAATTCCAATCAATAACGATGTAGGGAGGTTTGGATACTCATCTAGATGTCTGGCAAATCAAAAGGCAGAGACAAGTAAGAAAAGTTAGAGTTATAATTAAAGGAGCAATAAGCAAACCGTGCAGTGTAACAATAAAGTCCCGGAACATAAGGAACAAACACAAAACTGCCATTCAAAAGACCAATGAGTTTAAAAAACTCGCGAAAGTTCGTTATAAGATTGTAAAGAAGGACAGGGAATCGATACTTCAGAATAGCTACAAAACCTCTAAATCATCGAGCTTACTTGGCAGTCATAATACAAGGTGCTACCACTGCATTTGCGATCAATCAGAAGCGGGTCATCAAGTTACTCAACGACAAAGTTAAAATAAAAAATAGAGCACATTCCATCCAAAGAATGAATGGAATGTGCCCTATTTTTTATTCGGGTAAATACTTTTGAAAATAATGTTTAGTAAATTGTTTATTTTTCAGCAGACACATGTAATGCGGAAGCTTTTTAAGTTAATAGTATTCATTTTCAGTATACTCGACGTGTTTTTAGTTGGATCTCTACTATCTTCTGATAACTATATATTAATAAAATCATAAATTTTTTGAAATACTAAATTTCTCTTTTAAAAATTGGTAAAAGTTAACAACCGCGGGAGGTCGATAAGCATCGTCACGTATAGCTAAATTAATATTTCTTAAATGGGCTTTATTTAAAATAGGGATGATCTTAATAGAAAGGTTTTCTAATCCTTTTAATTTTGGTACTAGGCTAACTCCAAGCCCTTCCTCAACAAACCCCGCCACTGTGGCCACTTCTTGGCATTCAAAAATGGTGTTTGGCTGAAAACCAGCTTCATTACATATTTTATCTATAGTATTACGCAGACCGATTCCTGTTTTAAAACTAATAAATTCCTCATGCTCTAAGTCTCGTAAATTAATTGTTTTATTATCTTTTAAATGGTGGTCGTTAGGTAAAATCACGAACATTTCCTCTGCGAAAAGCTTGAAGTGGCTAATACCATTAGGGAATTCCCTGTCCATCAAGAAACAGAAGTCTGCCCCTCCTGTTAATAAGTCTTCTAGTAATACGTCTGTCGAGCTTTGTAATAAATTAAACTTTATATCAGGAAATTTTTTGCGATATTCTCCAATCATTTGAGGAATAAATGTATTTCCCAATGTATGAACAAATGACAGATTGATTGTTCCAGCATGCGGATTGATCATTTCCTTTACAGTATTTTCAGCTTCATTCAACAAAAGAAAAGCTTCTTTTACTCGTTTATAGTAATACTCTCCGTATTTGTTAAGTTTAGTAAGTCGGGGTTTGCGATCGAATAGCTTTACGCCAAGTTCATTTTCCAACTGACTAATCGATTTACTTAAATTGGGTTGCGAAACAAACATTATTTTCGAAGCATTTGTAAAGCTTTCCTCTTCAGCAACGCAAATGAAGTATTCTAGCTGTTTAATATTCATAATGCCACCTCATTATACATAAATGGAATAAAAAAACACTTTATCTATTCTAATTTGTTATGGATTCTATAATTATTTTATATTAGTTTAAAAATTTTTGCAATGATACGATATGTATGTACTAAAAATTCAAAAAACTAATAATTGAAGTTGGAGGAGATAAAATGGCGTCATCAGTTTACGATTCCGTATTATTTAAAGATTCATTTGGAACAGAGAAAATGCGTGAGATATTTTCAGCAGAAAGTCTGGTTCAGAAATGGCTAGATGTGGAAGCTTCCCTTGCGAAAGCAGAAGCAAAATTAGGTATAATTCCTGAAGCTGCTGGAAAAGAAATTGTCAATAAAGCGAAATTAGAAAATATCGATTTAGAAGAGTTAGGAAAAGAGATGAAAGAGATAAGTCATCCAATTGTCCCTTTGATCAGACAATTGACGGATGCCTGCGAAAGCGGGTACGGCGAGTTTGTACATTGGGGTGCAACAACTCAGGATATCATGGATACAGCAAATGTTATGCAAATTCGTGAAGCAATTGAAGTGTATGAAGAAGGGATTCTAGCGATTCAGAAGATTCTCGTTCAGATGATTGAAGATACTAAAGATGTCGTACTGGCAGGACGTACACACGGTCAACATGGATTGCCTATTACGTTCGCCTATAAAGCATCTGTTTGGCTTGCTGAAATCAACCGGTTGTAACCGTCAAGTAGAATTCAACAGTTTTCGATAAATAACTTTCAACAGTTTTCATCAATTAAGACTCAACACTTCATTCTTTAAAAAGGGTTTTTCTGTATTTCATCCGAATGCTATCCTGCTCTTCACTAAATGTAAGAATTTCGCTGCGATGAAGAAGACGATCTAGGATTGCAGTAGTCAGAGTTGGGTCACCCAAGAACTTTCCCCATTCA
>NZ_PDYW01000005.1:0-214575 GCF_002743245.1 Sporosarcina sp. P26b | reverse complement strand
AGTGAAGGTGAATATGCTGGAGCTGGTGATTGGTTGTTTAAAGGTAAGCCGGAAGAAGTGGTGTTGCAGACGGGGGTGTTCTCTCGTAAAGGTACGGAGCGGATCATTCGGTATGCATTTGAGACGGCATCAGATCTTGGGAAGACGCTGACTAGTATTAGTAAAGCCAATGCATTGAACTATTCGATGGTTTTCTGGGATCAAGTATTTGAAGAAGTAAGTCTAGAGTATCCACATGTGGAGACGGCGAGCTATTTGGTCGATGCGGCTGCGATGTTGATGATTAAAGATCCGGCACGATTCGAAGTGGTCGTTACGTCGAATCTATTCGGGGACATTTTGACGGATTTAGGCGCTGCACTAGCTGGTGGAATGGGACTGGCTGCAGGGGCGAATATTAATCCTGAAAGGACGTACCCTTCTATGTTCGAACCGATTCACGGATCGGCTCCGGATATTGCAGGTCAGCATATTGCGAATCCGTTAGCGGCTATTTGGTCAGCTAGTCAAATGTTCGACTTCTTTGGATTCGAGGATTTGGGTAAGTTGTTGCTGGATTCGATTGAAGAATTGTTGGTGACGAAGTCTGCCTTGACACCGGATTTAGGTGGTAGTGCTTCGACTATTGAAGTGGGCGATGCGATTGTGGCATTAATTGAATCGAAGTATGTAAATAATAAATAGTTAATATAAAAAGGTGCTATTTTGCCAATAGCACCTTTCCTTAATAAATCATTATGTAAGATACCTACTTAAATTGTACTCATCATCCTTTTGTAGTCTTTCCCCCAATCTAACTTCTTCAATTTCTCTAAATCCACTTCATACATATTTTTATACGTACGCGCAATGTCTTCAACTGGCGTTTTTGATCCATAGTACAGAATGTGAAAGTCATCATCGCGGTATTGGACAACAAATACGTCGTCGAACTTCTCGAACGTATTCTTATTAAATACTACAAAGCTATTACTCTGTTGAGCAGTCGTTTTGACGCTAATCAACCGCCCTTGGCTCACTACGTCGAAGCCATGTTGATTCGTTTCACGGGCGAGTTGTCCGTCCGTCATCATGGCACAATACAATTCGCCAATCCTTCCAATCAGATGGCGTAATTCTGTTGGTTGGCACGACAAAACTTGTAACTCAAAACGTAATACACGAATATATTCTTCATACAAATTCTTAATCTGTTCGGGACTAATCGTATCGCGATTCTGCAAGTCTGCTGGATAGAGTGTTTTCACCCCATCCTTCCATTCCCCAATCACTACTTCTTCCTGCGTGCTTTTTGACTTGTGGAAAATCATTCCTGTGTATTTGGCATATTCTCCAATGTACTTATACGTACTTTTCGTTAGGTACACGAATAGATGTTTAGTAAATGTAATGCCATTATTAAAGCGGTTATAGCAAAAATCTGATGGGATTACGCTACTTGGATTTGTACCATGCATTAATTGAAGTTCGCGCTTCAAATCACCCGCAGTAATAATATCCCCTTCTCTTCCTTCCAGCACTTGCTTCATCTGATCATAAATTTTCAATGAATTCCCTCCCTAAAAGTGTTTTCGTTATACCGATGCAAGTGAAAACAGCAAAATCCTTACTTCTCGTTGTTTTCACTAATGACCCAATTCGCTGTCCTAGAAGGAAATAAATCCAACCAGAAAATCTATTTATCTGCAAGCAGAATTATATGCGCTATCGATAACCTATCTCACTAAAAATTCTTATCCTTCGAGCTGTTCAATACACTACCGATCCAATGTTTCTTTCGTAAGTAGTAATATAACCCCCACGTAGACAGAATGATGACGAGAATTGCTCCTACATAGCCATATTTCCAATCGAGTTCCGGCATAAATCTGAAGTTCATTCCCCATAAGGCACCCCAAGCGGCTACTGGTGTGAAGAGCATCGTGATGACGGTCAATGTTTTGACGATTTCATTGCCTCGATAGGAGGAAATGATCGATTCAAGATCGACCAGTTGTCCTATTTCTTCGTTGTATTCTCGGATCGTCTGGCGGCATCGTCGGATACGCCGACAGGTTCGCTTGTAGAAATCCCCTTCCATGATGTCGTCTCCGAATGCTTCCACTGTGGCTTCTTGAATTTCCATGAACGGAATGACGAGGTTTTTCCAAACTAGAATTTCGAACCGATTGTCCATAATCTGTTCAAAGACCGGCTCATCATTCTTCGCTTTGACGCTCCACAGTAAATCATGCATCCGGTCTTCAAAGCTATCGATTTCTTGTAGGAATACGTTCGTAATTTCTCCGATGAGCACCATGAACCCTTCGATGGCATCCTCTGCTTTGTCCATGTATTTCAGTACTTGCTGTTCAGCAGCACCTGTGAAGAACGCTGTATTGATCCCCGACGTTATAAGGGTATCTTTTGTAAGGTAATAATGAAGAATGGTCTTTTCGCTGCGGACTTCAACGTTCTGGGAATAGACAACGGATCCCCACATCGATTCCTTCCCCTCCTCAGTTCCGTCCATTTCTAGATTGCTATTTTGACGTTCGTTCAACGACATGGCCCAGCGTTTGCTGGCAAGTGGGATATCCGGGGACGCATTAATCTCCTGTTGAGTGGCTGCATCCATGCGAACCCATGTCCAATTATTATACGCAAGTACAGGTTCCATCATCGGACTACCCCCTTTTTCTTTCTAACTTTCCTTGTTGAGAAACAAATTAAACATTTGAGCGCTAATTCCAAGTCCTTCACTTTCACCGCATCACGATAAAAGTTGTGTTTCTATTAAACAATCCAAATTTCTCTTTCTGAAGAAAACATCAGTGATCTTCACTAGTGACACTTTTTGCTCTTTTAAAGAAGTACAGAGCTATTCCAAGAGTCAGTATATCCGCAAGCGGAATCGCAAAGAAAATTGAGAAAGATGGACTGATTGTGAAAATATCATATTTCTCGAAGATGTACGGCAAGACGATCACAAGCGGTATGACGGAAACGACTTGTCTCGTTACTCCGATGACGACGGCTTTCATTTCGCTACCTGTCACTTGAAGTAGCGTCATGATTGTATACGTCACGCCGAGAATCGGAAATGTGATGAAGATCACTTGGATGATCGACATGACTGAGTCGATGATTGCTTGATCTCCTGTAAATAGCACGAGAATATATTTTCCTACTAAGAATACGATCGCTGTGACTCCGATTCCGTAGAAGAAACAATACTGTACGGTTTTCTTTACGACGAGAAGTTTTTTATCTTCATCGCCTTTTCCGTTGAAGTACGCAATAATCGTTTGAACGGCTTGTGTGATCCCAATGATTGGCATCAACAGTAGCATGTACATTTTATTGGCAATATTCCACATCGCAATATGTGCGTTGCCCCCTACTGTCAGCAACTGATAATTGACGATGAAAGCTGTCACGCCTGCTAATAGTTGAATCGTCGTTTGGGCAAATCCGATTTTGAACATATTATACGACATTGTGATAAACGCTTTTGGCGAAATGGGATTGGATGTAAACCAGTTATGGTTTTTCACGAGATATATGACAGCCAGCAGTGCGCACACTACTTCACTGAGGAGTGTTCCGAGTGCGATCCCGACCATTCCGAGCTCTAAACCGAATGTCAGGATGGCGTTACCTACTACGTTGATGACAACAGATAGAACGATGATGACGGCTTCCGCTTTTGGATTTCCGAATGCGCGTATGACACTTGTTAGCGTATACCCGATCGCACTGAATATATTACTGATTATGATAATGCGTAAATAATCTTGCGCCAGTTCGTATACTTCCGCCTCGGCACCAAGCATCGACAATATGGGATGCATGAATAAGTAGACGAGGAATGACGTACTGGCGCTGACGACGATCGTCATGATGAAGCCATTCTTGAAATAATTATTCAGTTTTGTTTTGTCGTTTCGACCTAAGTATGTAGAGATCATAATAGCTGTAGAAATTGCAAACAGTGTTTGAAGTGCGACAAATACCGCCATCAGTGTGGATAATAACCCCATTGCGGTCAATGCACTTTCACTTTGGCTACCTAAGTGTCCCGCAAAGGAAGTGTCCACGACCGCTGTCATCATTTCTATGAGTAAAGAAAAGATCGCTGGAATGGAAAACGTCAGGATGAGTCCATTAATTGATTGGCTTTCATATACGTTATTTTTCATTGGAAATCCCTCCGAAAATAACTATACCAATCGTAATAGGATACCTAATGTCTTATTTGAAAATGAACTGTGTATTTTCTTTGTAAGGAATAAATGTTCTTTCAAATTCTATTTTCGTACACTGTGCTTTTTTAATTGTAGAGATGTCAATCAATAGATAGTCCTCGTCGTAAGCGTATAGGTATAACCCTTCCGGCCGTAATACATAACTAATCGGCGCGACCAGGATCTGCTCACCACCGCATGTGATTGCAAGTAATACTTCTTCATCCAAGCAATGATTGATTTTCTTATATACACTTTCGGTCATGTCTATTTTTTCTCCTGCAAAATCCACAACGAAATAATCATTTGCATCCGTCTCCAATAAATCAATCAACTCCGGTGAAATAAGAGCCAGTTTTTTCATGACCTGATCTTTATTGCGGTTTGAAGAGATGCTATCGTACATCGACAATGCAATAGTGATCGTTTGCAAGTCTTCATTCGTGAAGAAGCTTTCGGTTAATTTATAGCTCTCTTCTATATAGATCCCACCTTGATTTCCTTGTTTACACGTTACGGGGACGCCCATCATAGATAATTTATCCACATCTCGTTGAATCGTTTTGACACTCACTTCAAACATCTCGGATAATTCTTTATGGGTTACTTTTTTCACTTTCAATAAATACAGCAAGATTTCAAATTGACGATTCCGTATGACACTCCCTCCAATCTTTTCTATATTAGTCCTCTATGTATCGTAGCTTTTCTTATTATGTAATGAAAGGAATGAACGGCATCTTCTTAAAACAGCGCGCCTTGCCCCACTCAACACACTCGACCTATTCATAAATAAAAAAACGCCACGGCATCTAGATACCACGACGTTGTATTTCTTCTTTAAGTAGTTCAATAAATGCTGGCTCTACACGTATTTTCTCTGTTCGCTCATAGGCTTCGAGTAATGCAGCGTTTGATAGTTTTAGCATAAGGCACCTACTTTCTAGTTTATGGACTTTGTTTGCTTACGATACCCCATTTATCGTGCATGTAAACCATTTTATGAACTTAAGATAAAAGTTTTTAATAAACAGGTAATTGCTTGAATCAAAAGCACTACATTGGAAGCGTGTTTCAATACCCGTCATTTCACAAAATACACTAAACATACTAAAATCTTACAAAGTTATAGGTCATTATAGTAAATAAGATGTTATAATTATATTTGTTATACAGAGAGGAGTTTTTTATATCACACATTCAATCGATGCTAATAGAAAAATGGAACTTACTAAAGGCATAGAGTCTTTACTAGTTGGCCATGTGGTGTATACGTACACAGATCGTAGCAAGTATATAGAACATGCTACTTCCTATGTAGCTGAAGGATTGGATAAAAACCACATCATTTTATATGTCGATCAACCCACGAGTTTCGCTGCAGTTAAGGAGAATCTTCGAAATGCGGGTTATACGGAAGAGCAAATGGATCATATTTATTTTGTCGATACCGATATGGCATATGAAACGCATGATAACTTTAATGCAGAAGCTGTTTTAAAGAATTTAAATAACTTTTTTGATCCGCATATTATAGAAGGAAATGTTCTCCGCGGGTGGGGTTTGGTGACGTGGCGGCCTCAAAATATAAAAACATTGATTCCTTCTGTAGCCTTACATGAACAAAATTTTGATGATTTTTTCTCTAGAGTCGCGAATATCACGAAAAATTACATCAATGTGTGCGCATACGACAGTTTATCTTTATCCGGTTCGCTCTTGACTGAACTTTTGCAAACGCATGAATACCATATGACGGATACCAATTTCTTACCTTCGCATTTGTATAAAAAACAACCTGTTCCGTTCATAGGAATATCCACACAACTGCAGTTGGAAAACGAATTACGAAGCCATGATACACGTAGAGATAAATTGGACATCACTGGAAAATTAGCTTCTATTATCGCCCACGAACTTCGCAGCACACTTACTGTCGTTCAAGGACGTTTACAGTTATTTGATTTAACTAGTGGCGGTCAGAATGAGGCCAGTCAAGTACATCTTGACGAGATCAAAAAAGGATTAAAAGAGATTGAGCAAACCGCATCTGAATTTCTATCTTTAGCTGAATCGCATGTAGAAGATCAAAAAACCATCAACATTACAACGTTAATCGAACAACTTAAAGCGCAAATGGAATCGGATATGGAGATGAAAGCCATTGACATCCATATGGACTCCGGTCATAACGAAATGCTGATTTTCGGCGATGCACTGAAAATAAGACAAGTGTTTATTAATTTAATCAAAAACGCGATCGAAGCTATGGAAACGGGAACCATCATACTCCGTGTGAAAGATGATCTTGATCACGTGACGATCGATGTGTCTGATAATGGTCCAGGCATCCCCGATGAGATCCTACGTCAGATAGGTGATCCATTTATGTCTTCAAAAGAAGATGGAACAGGGTTAGGATTGTTGATTAGTGAAAAGATTGTTAGAGAACATAACGGAAGCTTATTGTTGCAAACTCAGATTGGTAAAGGGACCACCTTCACCATTCACTTGCCGAAATTAGAACAGGAATGACTTGCAACGAAAAAGAAGCTGAAGCCAATGTAATTCGGGCTCCAACTTCTTTTTATTTTGCGATTTTATGAATCCTTTTCAAGCTACTTCATTCAAATAATAACATTCAACAATATACTCAACGTCACCACACTCAACACCGTAGAGAACAAGGTAATCGTCGAGACCAGCTCCGGTTCCGTGTCAAATTCAATGGCGTACATCGTTGTGGTGGCCGCTGTAGGCATTGCGGAGATAATGATGAGGACGGTGCCTACTAAAGGGTCCACGTTTGCGAATAGCACGAAAATGAAAGCGAGTATCGGCGCTATGAACATTTTCAATACAACGCCTGAAATGACTACTTGCCAGTTTGGCTTCTTGCTCATGACCGATCCGAGTTGCATGCCGAGCATGACCATCATGACAGGAATTGCTGCATCCCCTACCATGGAAGTCGTAGACATAATGGATTCCGGTACGGTTATCTTAAAGTACTGGAAAATGAAAGCGAAAATAGCTGCATAAGTAGTCGGCATTTTGAAGACCATTTTAACCGAGCGCATCATGCCACTCGTACTGCGCGATGCATAATAGACACCGAAGAAGTTGTTTTGGAGAGATTGGATGACCATGATGAAGATGGCATACGGTAACGCTTTTTCTCCTAAGCTGAACAACACTACGGGCAAGCCATAGTTTCCCGAGTTCATGAAACCCGTCGCCAGTATCGAGGCGCTTTCTACTTTTTTATCCCATTTGAGGATTTTCGCCAACACTTTGTTCAGAAACACCATGGCGTAAAAAAGTGCGAACATGTAAATCAAGATCATCGTATAGCTCGAATTAAAATCCGCCTTATACAACGAAGTAAAGACGAGCGCTGGTGTTAGTATGTAAATGGAAAGAGATGAGATCGATTTGATATCTAAGTTTTTGACTCGTTGTAATAAGAATCCCACTGCGAATACTGCAATGATCGGTAAAATCACCGTGAAAAATAAGCCCATTTGTACACCTCTAATGAATAGTATCTTCTCAGTTGCTTGTGTATATGTAAATACATTTTCTACTCTACATAGATAACCTACTTAATCTATATTAATAGTAATCATGTCAATTGTCTCTCTATTTGGCATAATAGTTTTTATTGGAAACCAAGATTGCATGCAAAAGACGTTACCTCCCCTGTTTTGAGAGATAACGTCTTTTACATTAGGTTCTACGAATGGCGACTGCTTCATCATGTGTTTCTGTAATATACTTCGCGATTTCTGATTGTTCTTCCGTCAATTCAGTCAGCGTCGCATTTAACTCCTCTACTGTTGCCGTACTTTGTTCCACTACCGCAGCAAACTCGACTGTGTGCTTGCGAATTGTCGATGTTCGACCCGTAATGACGTCAAATTCATGTATAAATTCGGTCAACTCGTTTTGCAATGCGGACATAACGTGGTGCAACGCCACAAAGGATGCACTTGATTCATCCGCCACGCTATTTTGCATCGTCAACTGCTTCAATCCTTCTCCTAGCTTATTCACAGCGATTGCGTTCGTGCTATTTAACTCGACTAGGTTAGTATCGATTTTCTTCAACGTTCCATCTGTCAAACCAGCAAGTTTACGGATTTCATCCGCAACTACCGCAAATCCTTTACCATGTTGTCCTGCACGCGCGGCTTCAATCGATGCATTCAACGCCAATAAATTCGTTTGCTCGGTAATTTGTTTGATTGAACTCGCAAATGCATTCGTTTCATTAATTTTACTCGTCAGGATACCGAACGTATTATTCAAATCTGTAAAGAATTCCGCGAATGTATCGAGACTGTCTTTTAACTGAGACATATGTGCAGATCCTTGCTCTGCTTTGGCGCCTGCGTCATTTGTTTTATCGCCAAGCACTAAAAGCCCTGTCGAAATTTCTTGAATGGCTTCATGTGTTTGTTCCGCGTTTTCAGCAATCTCTGAAATATGATCGGCTTGATGTTGACTGCCTGAACTCACTTCGTTGACCGCCTCTAACATTTCGCGTTGCGAAATCGTGGATCGTTCAGCATTCGTTTGAAGATATGCCAAATTAGACGTGATTTTCGTGACTGCCGCATCGAGTTTCTCAGAAAGCGCGTGTTCTTCTTCGGCTTTCTGCGACGTGAGTGCGAGAAGTTCTTCTACATGATTAAAGACACGACCGTTCTGTCTCACTAATAAAAACAAAGAAAGTGCGACGAGGAAATGGAGGAGCAGAAGATTGGAACCGCTTCCATTTATTAAGTCAGGCGATATGAAATACACATGGTTAAAGATCATTGCGATCAAACTCAGTACATACGCGTAACCCATGATCAGCATTCTCCCATGAACGGCACCTAGCACTAACACGAGATAAATAACACCGATTGTTCCTAAGTTAGCACCCGAGAAAAGAATGAGACTCATCGAAATACAGAAATTCAAAAAGATCAAGATATAAGGGAATTGCTTCGTAATGAATCTTGATTTACCCATCACTACAAAAAACAGCAGTGCGATCACGAATGGTATGGCAACTGATGTAATGATGATTGCAGTCGACTGAAGAATGACTTGTGCAATGAGTCCAAGACCAGCAGCTAGTCCAAAAATCAGTGCCATAATCTTGTTTTTTTTCATCCAATCGGTTAATTTCAGTTCTTCTATCTTCATTTTACATGCTCCTTTGACAGCCGATTGGCCTATGAGAGTTAGGGAAAGCCCTTATGTAAAATGTACCATTTATAGGAAGTTATATATATGGGCATTACGATTCAATTATATTAATATAACTTTTCAATATTCTGGCTAGAACCGGTATCATGTCCCTATACACTCTCGATACTATCTGCAGCCCACGCTAATTCCCATGTATATATGTAGACTTCGTCATCAGATCCCCCCAACCATTCGATACAAAGTCCGCTCTCCCGCCTTCGCGTGGCCGACATATGTTGGGTACGTAATGATTTCTTTCTTATGTTCATACAAGCATTCCTCGGTACCGGTTTCCACAAAGGTCATATAGCGGGTCATCAATCGATCAGCTCGTGTGATCTTGCGTTGTCGTTCGCGAAATAATTCTTCATGTAATCGATAAGCATCCAGTGAATGCTCTGCCAGGTAAAAGACGTACCAGTCTTCAGGGCCGTCCATGACAAATAATTTTACTTTGCCGATATTCAAGTCGTTTTTTTCCATCAATCGCTTAATTTCCACTTCGTCGAATTCTATTCCTTTTAGTTTTTCACTGTCGTCTAGAAAAGTGATGCGTTCTGTCAGTAAGGCCCAGTAAATACTGTGGGCCAAGTGTGACAAGTCCATTTCTAGTGCGTAATCGAACATCTCTTGAACGGTGATCATCTGTTTTCTCCCCTTTCGTAGTCGTCTTGATCGAAGTCATATAGCTTGCCAGTTTCTTTGCTGTAGATGGTCTTGATCTTGCCGGTTGGTCCGTTGCGGTGTTTGGCAATTTCGATTTCCATTATATTTGTCGGCGCTTGATCTCTGGCGTAATAATCTTCGCGATGGAGAAGCGCGATGACGTCAGCATCTTGTTCAATATTTCCTGAGTCACGTAAATCACTCATGACGGGATGTTTGTCGTAACGCGTTTCAGATGCTCTTGATAGCTGCGATAGAACGACGACGGGACAGTCGAATTCTTTTGCCATCGCTTTTAATTCATTGCTGATCTGTCCGATTGCCACCGTCTGATTGATGATATTACCTTCAGGACGAATGAATTGTAGATAATCAATGAAGATTATCGGACGTTTGGTTGGATTCGTTCTGATGATATTGCGTGCTTTCGCTTTAATTTTTCTAACGGTCATTGTGCTTCGATCATCAATATGGATTCCACCAGTGTTCAAGTAATTCAGCGTGGGTGTCCATCGATCTTTTTGTGGTTCAGTGAAGTATTTATACGGATTACGCATGCGTAAGCGATTGTATTCACCTGTCGAAGCGATCATTCGGTCAATCATCGAATTGCGACTCATTTCAAGCGAGAAGATGATCGGCATATGTCCATCTTGACTCGCTTGCAGCGCAAATTGGTTTAGCAAATCCGTCTTCCCCATCGATGGTCGAGCCGCGACGACGATGTATTCAGAACTTTGAAAGCCGTTCAGAATTTTATCCAAATCGCGAAGCCCTGTCGAGATACCAGACTCTCTTTCTTCCGGTTTGAACGGTCTTTCATATTGTGCGAGTAAATGTTCCGTTAAAGTAGTCAGTTCTCTACCGCCTTGGAGTTCTTCTAGTTCTCCTAAAGCATGCTGTATGTCATCCGTGCTCCAACTTTGCTCAATCGCTTGCCGTAATAGCCGTGCCGTTTCTTGCTTTTTCCATTGGTCTATGATCATTTCTTCGTATTCATCAAAACGTACGACATTCGCAAATCGTTTGAGCCCATATACGTAATTGACTCCCCCTAGCTCACTCGGTTCTCTTCTCGTCAGAACGGTAATATAGTCTACTGATTTCCCTTCCTGTGCCAATTCCCGCATAACAGTGTAGATCGTTTGATTGACATGTCCTTGGAAAAATCTCGCTTGCATGAGACTATCGAGAATTAAATAATTTTCTTCAAACATCGCACCTAGTAAGCTTTTTTCAGCAAGTTCGTAACTCATATGCATTCTCTCCTTTTTCAAAATCTAATGTGGGTGATACGTAATCCAATACAATCGTTCGACTCATTTCAACTGGGGTTTCATTCAAATAGTTTTCAAATTTCTCTGCTTTAAATAATGTGGATGGTTGTAAGTAGTGACGGAATTGTGGGTGATGAAGCCATTGCGCTACTTTCGTATCAATCACTAATTTGAAATCATCCAGTGTGTAGCCTTCTTCGATCCGCTCATGAAGAAGGTCCATCGTCGTGTTCGTATTGTGCCTGAATCGTTTAGAAGCTTTTTGGTTTAAATACTCAATGACAGAAGAAATAGTGGCGAGATCTTTCTCGCTCGCTCTTTTATTCTTTGTCGTTTGTTTAAGTTCTTTGGTTATTGCTGGGAGCATTATGTTCTCCTCAGGCAGACGTTTTTGTTCGACTCCATCGACCGTTCCCGTCTGCTCGAAGGGTACAAATTCGCCGCACGTCTGTGACAGCTTTTCGTAATCAATTCGATACCATTTCGTGCGATCCATTGGCATTTTATCTTATTACCAACAGAAGACTCCCGTTTCAAGGAATGAATCGGGCACGGCCCAATGAGTAAGCAGGAGATGAATGTCGGTTGCGCTAGCCAAAAAGTGTATCAGTCTGCTATAATGGAAACATACGTTCCCTAATGATGGAGGTGCACTTCATGCTGATCCACAAAGCGTTTCGGTTCCGAATCTATCCAACGAAAGAACAGCAGGTGTTGATCGCCAAGACCATTGGCTGCAGCCGGTTTGTCTTTAATCACTTCTTGTTCAAGTGGGAACACACCTTTAAGGAAACCGGCAAAGGACTTTCTTATGGCATCTGTTCTGCTGAATTAACGCAATTAAAAAAGCAAGAAGATACGATTTGGTTGAAAGAAGTCGATAGTATTTCTCTTCAGTCTTCTTTGAAAAATCTAGCGGACGCTTTTGAAAGGTTTTTCAAAAAACAAAATGCTTTCCCACGCTTTAAATCGAAAAATCATCATGTTCAATCGTACACAACCAGACAAACAAACGGCAATATCGCCATTGTCTGTCATGCGATTAAACTTCCTAAGCTCGGTTTGGTAAAGCTCGCCAAAAGTCGAGAAGTAGATGGACGAATTATGAATGCGACCATCCGACGTACTGCCACTGGAAAATATTTTGTATCCGTCTTGGTGGAAACCGTAATGTCCGAACTGCCCAAGACTCACTCTGTCGTAGGGATAGATGTCGGATTGAAGGATTTCGCTGTCTTGTCAGACGGAACGGTATACGAAAACCTAAAGTTCTTTCGCTCGATGGAGAAAAAATTAACGAAAGCAGAGCGGATTCTTTCAAGACGGAAGGAATCGGCTCGTAAAAGAAAGTGTCTGTTGAGCGATGCGAAAAATTATCAGAAACAACGGATCGTAGTCGCACGCATTCAAGAAACTATCGCCAATAAAAGAAAAGATTACTTCCATAAACGATCAACCGAAATCATCAAAAACCACGATGTCATCGGAATCGAGGGTTTGCAAGTAGCCAAACTGCTCAAAAATCCCAAATTGGCGAAAGCAATAAGCGACGTGAGCTGGTCACAGTTTCGTTCCATGCTTGAATATAAAGCGAAATGGTATGGCAAACACGTGGTAGTCGTTGGAAAAACATTTCCTTCCAGCCAGCTTTGTTCGGGATGTGGGGCTAGAAACCAAGACGTGAAGCATCTTGCCTTGCGTGAATGGGGCTGTCCGAATTGCGGATGCCATCATGACCGGGATCTGAACGCAAGTATAAACCTTAAAAACGAAGCCATAAGACTTCGAACCGCAGGGACTGCGGGGATCGCCTAATCCATAACTAGTGGTTACGCTGGTGTTCTTAGGAATCTCCCTCTTCTAAACGTAGTGAAAGTGGGAGTAGTTCAATGTATTCAGAAGTAATGATCAATTGGTCCGTTTCCAGTTTTCTCACTAGCCTCTTCACCACATGCATCTTCCAACACGGAAATTCATGCGTCCACTCTTCATACGTGTTATACACCCATCTATGACCGTCGTTACTATTTTTAGATATTTGCAATCGGTAATGCAGTTGCTGTAGAAACAGCGCTTCATTTGTACCCACAATTGCTGCAAACTGTGGGGAGAATGGTATTTTGATATGTAGGCTATTTTATTTCATTATTCTGTGCCTCCTGTGTAGTTGCTTGATGATTTGTTCTTTCATTAGTCATATAGAAGAATTATTCAAAAAGGATACTGCTTTTTAAAATTTAATTTTTACTTGTTTAAATTCGCGCACAAAAAAAGAAGTTACGGCTCGTGTTTTGAGCTGTAACTTCTTTTTTTGCATGGTTTTTTGACCACTTTTAGTTTTTACTGAACTTTATTTCCAATTCACTGTTGGATTTTTCGTTACGCAATCTATATGCACATTCGTTTTAACCTTTCCACCAAATGTATGATTGGAACCAAATGCGACGTGAATCGTTTCATAGGCTTTTTCATCTTCAAGAATATTGCCGGTTAAACGAGCTGCGTGATTTGTTCCAATGCCTAGTTCGCATAAGTATCGTCCGTCTCCATCGCCTAGCAGTTCCAGCAATTTCTTTCCGTCCTGTCCACTAGCGGCGATTAAGCGACCTTTTTCTATCGTTAACACAATAGGCTCCGCCACTAGCCCAATACCTGAAATGGATCCGTTTATTTCGATTGTTCCTTCTGCTTCACCTTCAAGCGGTGCAATATATGCCTCACCAGATGGCAGATTGCCAGACGCCGCTTGTCCACGGAATACCCCTGTACTCGGCACTCCATCACGCCCGTTTACTGGAATGACTAGCTCATGTGCAGCTCCCGTTTCAATAGTGACCGTATGGGCATCTGTTAATTTGTCTGTCATACTAAGCGTTTCTTTTTCCACACGACTGTAATCTGCAGACATCGCACCATGTAAAAACATATCTTCTGTAATACCTGGCATTGTGATGACGCTGATTCCATGAGTATTGGCATTCTTTCTAGCGACTGTATGTGTCAATGAATGTTTCGTTAAACAGAACACTAAATCATATTTCAACATTTCATCTGCAGCTTCTTGCGGTGGTTCCTCTCCAGACCTAGTACGATCTTCCATAAGATACGTGCGTACTTTCCAGCCATCCTTTTGCAGCGCATCTGTAAACTTCTTCCCCAACTCCTCAGTACTCATATCCATCAGCACCAAAGCATTAATGTCTTTTGTCACTTCAAAGTTATTTACCATTAACGTAGAAACTGTTTGTTGAAAATTATTCATTCTGCTACACCCTTTCTTTTTGATAAATATACACTATATAACACAAATACTAACGCAATAAACGTTCCCGCCCCTACTGGCTCATGCAATAGGAAATAGCCTAATAAGATTGTCGTAATAGGCATTAAATACGTAATCGATAGCGCAAAAATGGCTCCGCCTGACTTTACTATATAATAAAACAATAAATTTCCTATGCCCGAGTTGACTCCACCTAGTAAGAGAAACCAATAGAAGTTTTGGCTGTCTGTAAATCCAGATAGACTGTTAGCATCCACTGCCAACATTATGGGACCTGAAAAGAGAATACCAGCTGTCATGGAACAAAGAGAAATCGTCACAACCGAGTACTTCGCTAAATACTTCCCTGTTAAAACTGATGATAAAGCATAAAAATTTACCGCTAAGAGTAGTACAACAGCACTTCCTATTTGGAAACTCTTCGTCTCCGCTGAACCAATAGCAAAAGCGATAAAGATTCCTATAAATCCAACTATGACACTAAGAACTGCAGGCCTTTCCACTCGTTCTCTTAGTAAAAATATAGTGATTAGCACGCCAAATATTGGACCCGTTGCATTTAATACAGCACTGATCGTCGTGTCTAAGTTCTGCAAACTGATGCTCATGAGTATCCACGGAATCCCTGCACTAAGTAAAGGGATTCCCAACAGTAGAGGAACCACGTCCCATGTAAACTTCCCTTTTCCTTTTTTCATTAGATAAAAAGGCAATAACGTCAGCGCACCGAATAAGCAGCGATAGAATACAATAGACACGGGATGGAAGTCTGGCAGCAATAGCTTGGTGAAATAGAATGTCGAGCCCCACAGTATACTGAGCAAGAATAAAGCGATAATTGGCATGTTACTACCCCCCATGTAAAAAAGACCCGGAAAACCGGGTCTATTCAGACACAAACTCAGACAGGATTTGGGAAACCAATGTACGCGGCAAGGTCACCGGTAGCCCACTGCCCTTTACAGCCTCCAATTTATGTTCTTCACCATAGCCCATGCAATCAAGTACAATCATACTTGCCCCTTGCTCTTGCAGTGCAAGGGCAGCACCTGCGATATCACTTTTTTCATAGGGTGATGCCACTTCTGTAAAGAATTTCAGTCCTTGCTGATTCCACTTCGCCAGTAATTTCTCTCTTTGCTCTTCTAATGGAATGATCAGCCCGATTGAGCATGATGGTGATATAGCGCTAACCATTTCATTTAGCACTTGATCCGGATAGATAATAGGTCGTGTCGTGCGCAATGTTGGGAAATCACCCGTACATAACATTAATGTAATATCCGTTTTACTCTCCAGTTCGGTTAATTCTTTTTGCAATAAAGGAAGGAGTTTGCTTTTCCCAATTTTCACGGACTGACCATTTCGCATTCTGGAAATATAAGTTGTATCAGTGTCATCAGGTTCAACAGAATGAATAGTTTCGTCCGTCAAACTGTCCAATCCCCCACTTTCTATAATGGTGACGTCTGATCCCAGAACGGATTGAATAAATGGCGTCACATCTGTTCGCGGCGACTGTCCGATTGTCAAAACACCTACGATTTTCTTTGTCATTTTTCTTCATTTCCTAATGTTTGAAGATGCTTCATGGAACCATATAGCATTTCCAAACGTTCGAATTCTTTTTTATCGTAGAGTTCTATTTGACCTCTTGTAAATTCTTTAGCAATTTCGATCGTAAATCGGACTGCTTGCGCTACGTCCACTTCATGACTTGCACCCGTTCCGCTACCTGGCACAGCCGTTTTAGCAGTGATTGCCACGCCTACAACAGGTGCATCGGTTGCGACTGCAGGCTGTAGAATACTGTTGATGTGATATACATCATTTCCGTAAGGTGTAATATCCTGCGTCGTCACTGCAAATGTTACAGGTAGGTCCCCTGTTGTCATTTCCATGATTCGTAGTAACTCATCACTAAATTTCAGAACATAGCCTGATTTCACAGTTGGCGATAGTGCAATACCACGATGGTTAAATACACGATTTCCTTTTGTAGTGTCGATGGAAACTACCGCATCCATCTCAGGAACTACTTCATATTGGTTCATCGTTAGGATATCTACAGGTGATCCCATGAAATCTACTGGTTCGTGTGGTTGTGTAGGCGCAGTTGGACAGATATGTGTAGTGATAATGACATCACCAGGTAAACGGTCGCCTTTTACTGACATATTAGCGAGTTTCACGCCTATCGTGACCGCGGCCGCTGCTCCATCTCCATCTGATACAAATCCTATTCTGTGAGGACGGGCACCTATTCCACCTAAACGACCAACGATTCCTAGTGTTCGAGCTTTTCCACCGCTAAGCTTACCTTCTGTTCCTCTGACAACGATTTTCACAAAGTCTGTAGAACCTTTAGCGCCTGTAACTGTTTCATAAGAAGCTTCACAATGTTCAAATCCCTCGAATAGATCGACTACTTGTCTCCCGCTCGCATTGATATCATCTAAGATTTCCATAACGTCCATTGTATATTTTAATGACATAGGTGATCATCCTTTTCAAATAATAGTTTTGTTAATAATCGGTTCAATCACACGTAATAATTTTTCATTGAACATCGTTGAGCTTAATTTTAAATGCTCTTTCGGTACCGAAATTACTGCAATCTTCATTCCTTCTTCTAGCTCTGCACTGACAACAGGCATTCCTGTTTCTGAGTTAAATGTCATAATGAGATCAGGGAATGTGCCTTTTCTTTCGCCATTCATTTCCACTGTCATGTATTCATTCCAAAATGTCATTTCAAGATCATCTACCTGTACAAAACCGACGTCAAATCCCTTTACTGCTTGTAAGTCAAATCGGCTGATTGTTCCTGAATGAATGACACGACCTTTTAAATGTGCAGCTACCGCTTCAATTCGATCAGGACCTTCTACTGAGAAGAAGACTTCACCAAGTTCAATGGCTTGAGAAATGCCACCAACCGCGGCATGTTCTTTAATATGACTAATAGATACAGGGTTTCTGCAAACCCCTACCATACCACCTGCTTCTACCGAGACTGACCGCACAACGTTGGATGAAATGTCCAGCGTACTAGAGATGACACCTTCTACTCGTCGATCCCCTTCACCACCCGCAAATGCTTGAACGGACACGTAGTCTTCCTCTTCTGATAAGTTCAGAGATCCCATGGAACCAGTTGGGTGAGCTCTACCGTTGCATGGTGCATCCAAGAATGGAAGTCCCGTTGCAGCTGCTTGAAGCCAGCCATTTATAGTGGTGGCAGCCCCATTTTCATTTGTCATGAGTGCTTTAATCGGCCTTGAAAATTCTTTCTGAACCCGTTCTACTGTTGAGACAAGCTGTTCACTGTTGATATACACATCTCTTGCGGAGGGTGCACCAACTAGTGATACACATGCAACATAATCTTCATCTTCTAATTCATCTATCGTGATAAGTTGTGGAGAGCCGAGAGTAAAGGCTTGCTCTGTTTTTTCTAAACCATCTGAAATCCAGCCACCCCCACCTCCGCCTAAAATACAGCCTCCATACACTCCATTAATTGCATCAGCTTTTGTAAGTGTTCGTATCGTCACAAGTATTCCTCCAATTCATTACTTTACTTTCCATAGTGATGTGAAGAAACTATAGATCGCGTCTCCAGCGATAAATCCTGCTGCCATGGTGTACATTGCAGATTCTGCTTCTGGACCTTTTACTTTCAATACAATAAATCGAATCGTTATACCTACAAGTACAGCCCAGCCTGCGATTGGATTCACAATCAATAGCCCCGTGGCGAATAAGATACCCATTTGTCTTTTAGGGCCACCAATTAATTGAATAATCGCTCCTGGAATTGCCCATAAAAGAAGTAACATACCAACATTTCCGCCCAAGCCGCTTTCAATCGTAGTGGCATAGACAAGATCTACTGGTGGTACAAGGTCTTGCGCGAAGAAGGAATCATGGAAAAGTGCTACCATGACAATCGCTACACCAAAACCGATTAATGAACTTTTTAATTGTTGCCTGCGACCAAATATCTCAATTGCTTTCTTTTCATGACTACGCAAGATTGCACCTGATTTAAAGTCATAGCCTAAATCAGCAAACGCTGGACCAGTTGCAGCTGTAAAACCAGTAAGTAACGCAAGTGCAATCGGTGGGAAGCCTAACATCATACCGATCAGCAAGGAAATCAATGTCACCGCAAATGCCGGGAACCAACCAGAGTGCATGGCTGCAATTCCAACGATAATCTCACTAGCTAATGCGGCAAATGCGGCAAACAGTACAAACATAATCGTTTGTGTAACAGTCATATCACCGATGATTCCACCAATAACCGCTAAAATAAGAGCCGCCACTAAATATAGTAGAAAACCGATACCAAATCCTTTTTTCACATCATTATCTGAGCGCGTGTAGCTATAGTCACCCTCTTCTTCACGTTGTGTATTCTTTTGTTTCTTTGCCTCCCAAAGCGTGATGACAAATTGCAGTAAAGCAACTGAGCCCGCACCAATCATCATGCCGTGTGGAATATAAAATTCATTTAAATCCACGCCAAACATCGGAATGGAATAGCCGCGAAGTAATAGGCCAATACCAAACATGAGTAACGCCCAAATGTTTCCGATGAATGCCACACCAAAAGCTGACATCGCGATACCAAAGTACGAACCGATTACGCCTATTCCAATACCGATACCAAGGAATTTGGCTTTTGAACCACCTTGGTCCCCAGCTTTTAACGCTTCAGCTGTCGCAATACCTGGCGGCCATGCTTCGTTGGCTCCAAATAATTTTGAATCAAATACTTTGTAGAGAATGAATACATCGATGAACAAAGCCAGACCTGCACCGATCAGCATCGGCGTAATCAGCTCTGGCATACCCATTACAAATGGGAGACCAATCGGAATGAGCAAGCTATTTGCCGCTCCGAAAGTTGCTGCAGATATGGAAGTCTGAATAAGATTTTGATTCTCTATGGAACGATACTTATAAAACATCTGCATTGGTATTCTAGCTATGAGCATCGCAACCAATGCACCGATAATCGACGTATTCGGTGTGATTCCCAAAGAAGTAATCAACTGCATCCCGATTATTGCGCCAAATATTGAAATGATAATCGAGAAAATAACAAACGGTAAATCAAATGTTTTTGTCTTTGTATTCATCCCTTATCCTCCTTTGCAAATTGCTTATATACGATTGCCTGTGCTTCTACCAAATCAATGATGGGTATATGAATATTCATTGATAAAAATGCTTTCAGTCGAATCGTAGAGAATCCGGTACAGGCAAATAATAAGACATCCGCCCCTGAATTCACTACTTTATTCGCAAGTGCTAGTAATTCTACTTTTGCTTGTTCTGTAAATAGGTCTGTAGTTTTTTGTAAGTTTTGCGAATGTGAATAGGAGTAGAAATGTCCACCTAATTCATCTTTGATATTTTTCGGTATCGTATCCGTAATTCCTATCACTGCAACTTTTCGTCCTGCTTGCATAGCCGCCTTTGCTCCACATTCACCAGCACCCATTATGTAAAAATCGACTATTTCCTTTAACTCTTGTAACGCTGGATCGGCTGCACAACTAATTGTTATTGCATCCACTCCAGGTTCGCTGATGAGTTCTTGAGCGAGAGAAATGATCTTCGGGACAGCTTCTGCTTCTGTCTGACGATCATAAATACCATTTGGCTGATCTTGAATACATCTAGTAAGCGTTTGAATTTGATCCGTTTCCCACATGTGTCTTCCATGCTCGAGCAAGATCTTTTCATCATCCGTTGTAAGCACTCGAATAATTCCCAACATTCCCACCACTCCTTTGAACTAACTATAAATAATTTGACTATTCAATGTAATGTTAGTAGTGTGCAATATTCAGTTGATTACATTGCACATAATTTACACCATAAAAAATAGACGTTCAAAGACGTCTATCGATCTAAGGATTTTATTCGGAGACAAAAGTTCAGAATGAAACGGTTTTCTGCGTCATCAATATTCATTTGCAATAGTTCTTGTATTTTCTGCAACCGGAAAGTCAGTGTTCTTCGGTGTATGAATAATTTTTCCGATGCCTTTGTAATATTACCATTTTCATTCAAATATACTTCTAGAGTGTGAAGTAACTCTTTATTTTGATCGACAAATAATGGCTCTAAAATACTTTTGGTATAGTTTTTCACTACATTTTGAGACGCTATATTAATAAGAATTTCATATATGCCTAATTGATCGTAGGTGTAGAAGTTCTCTTCTTTTCTAATTAGTTGTCCAACTTCCATGGTATTATCCACCAAACGAATACTATCTACCAACGCCCTACTGTCTTTTTCTATTAGTGCTACTGCAATTGTTAGGGAATGATTGCCGTCTGTTACTAATTTTTTAAGTGAATTCATAACAGACATGTCGTTATTTTTTGTACAATTTACTAATGCATAGAAGTGACCATGCTTTTCAAACAATGTGAAAGTGCATTCAGGAATGTTTTCCATACTAGATAGTAGATCTTTCAATACTATATTTGAATGATCAATTACATAATGTGCTAGCGTACTATGTGTTTCAAACCAGCTTGCATGAAAGCGAATAATGAAGTGGTCTTTCAATTTAAATTCTTGCTCATCCGCTTGGTTGAATTGCTCCAGGCGTTTAAGATGCTCAATTCGCTTTTTTTGTAGGTATAGCTGTTCATTCATAAATAACTCTTCTATCTTTTCCACGGTCTCTTTCAGATTTTCGATTGGACTATTGCCGGCTTGAAGCTTTTCCGTATACGGTATATGAAGCATCCCAAAGACATATTTGTTAGATAATAACGGCATGACCAAGATATTCCGAAAGCCATCTATTTTCAGCAATGTTCCACCGGTTTGTATAAGTGATGTCTTCCATTCTTCAGAAAGCTCTACATAATTCGTATGGATTGGTCTAGAAAATAAGGCATTGGAATTGCGCCAGCCGTTTGGAAGAAATGTTTTCGTACAATAGAGTAGCGAACATTGTACATCTTCTATATATAATGGACCTCCGATAATTACACTCAGTTCTTCCATTGCCTTTGAGAGTGAGGCAAAAGATTTGGATTCAAAGTCTATTAGCGGTTGATAGGAATTCTCCTTTAGCTGTTTCTCTTTGTATAGCCGCTCATATAAGGGGGCTAGGACATTGATATACGAAACACTTTTAGGTATGACAATGATAGGGAAATTTTCTTTGTTCGCAAGGGCTAACATCTTTTCCGGCAATTCATCTACGAATCGGCCAAGTTTAATGACAATACCTGCTGCATTTTTATCAATCAACGTCTGAACAATTTCTATTTGCTTTTCTTTATCATTTTTAATCGAATAAAACGTTGTCATTACTAATATCCCTGATGTAACCCAGCTGACTACTTCAGGAACTTCCATTACTTCTATGGAGGTAATTTTACGTGTTATACCTTCGGATCCAGCAACAATTATACTCTTCGTCAAATCTCCAATCGTTAGCGCGTCTTGAATATTCATCTGTATCCCTCCTAAGTTAATAGTATACAATATACTGTAGATTATACGTTTAGAAAGGGATTAGGTTTTTTTGATATTTACTTTCCTTTATCTAAGATGAAACTGCATAACACGCTTACGCTACTTCTTCGCTACTCCCGCTCTATCGTATATGTTTCAATTTTATTGCACTATGAGCCATAGCAATCAAAGTATTGGAGTTTCGAGTAACCATAAGTAAACGCCTTCCCATCTTTACGATAGGAAGGCGTTTTTCTTTCATTCATCTCAGAGTACATAGCCTTACTTCTTACCCGCAATAATTTCAAAAATGATATTCGCATGATCGGTATTATCTAACAACCCTGTAAAGCGCTCTTTAGATGGTCCATATGCATAAACAGGTACATCTTCACCTGTATGTCCACCGGTTGTCCAACCCGTATAGGAGCGTGTGTCGATAATTTGTTTGATAGCCGTTTCAATATCACTTGCCTCTGTACCTGCTGCTTGAACTGCTTCTATTTCTTTCTGTTCTAAAGGTAAACTTTCTTGGTCGATGTAGCGTGTCAATGTCTCCTCTACATCTGAACCGTTTGCAATTTGTTGCGAAATGAATGCCGGTGTGCGTTTCACTGCTTTGATCACATCAACTGACCAATCATATACGCCATCCGCTCCTATGGAAAATCCGCCAGTTGAATGATCCGCAGTCGCCACGACTAATGTATGCTCATCTTGTTTAGCAAATTCGATGGCTGCTTGGAACGCTTTATCGAAGTCTTCCATTTCACTCATCGCACCGACAATATCATTATCATGCCCCGCCCAGTCGACTTGGCTTCCTTCGACCATAAGGAAAAATCCATCTTCGTTTTTCTTCAGTCGCTCAATCGCCGCTTCTGTCATATCTTCCAATGAAGGTGTTTCTGCCGTGCGGTCGATCATTTTGGACATGCCGCCATCTGCGAACAATCCAAGTATTTTATCATTCTTATTCTTCAATAATTCTTCTTTTGTTGTGACATATCCATATCCATCCAGTTCGAATGAATGCGCATGGCTCAAGTCTTCCCTGACAAAGTGTTTTTTTCCACCGCCCAGAAGGACATCGATTGTGTGCTCACCGTTGATGCGTTCATTGTAATAATCATCGGCGATCTCATCCATATTCTTTCTACTTTCATTATGGGCACCGTAAGCTGCAGGTGTCGCATGTGTAATTTCAGAAGTAGCTACAAGTCCAGTCGATTTCCCGGCTTCTTTTGCCGCTTCGAGGACAGTTTGCACACGCTCTTTCTCTTTATCCACTGCAATGGCATTATTATATGTTTTAATACCTGACGACATAGCCGTTGCTGCGGACGCTGAATCTGTAATTGACTCTTCGTCATCATCAGGATACGTCATTTGTTGTCCAACTAGATGTTGATCGAACGCTGTTAATTCTATCTCAGGGGTAGTCGGGTCATCTTTGAAGTAACGATAAGCGGATGTATAGGAACTCCCCATGCCATCCCCAATCAAAAATATGACATTCTTGATCTCCGGTGCGTCGTCCTGTTTCACTTCATCATCCGAACTCGCTGAATAATTCCCAGTCCAGATGGCTCCACCAATTAATGCAGCCGATAGTGCTACTACGGGTACGATTTTCTTCAACAATAAACAACCTCCTGTATTTGTAATCAACTTCTACTCTACGGGAAGTTTATTAATATACAGAGAAGGTTGTGTA
The DNA here is from genome assembly GCF_002743245.1 of Sporosarcina sp. P26b. Taxonomy (NCBI): domain Bacteria; kingdom Bacillati; phylum Bacillota; class Bacilli; order Caryophanales; family Caryophanaceae; genus Sporosarcina; species Sporosarcina sp. P26b. The sequence continues at coordinate 190,662 of NZ_PDYW01000005.1, read as the reverse complement.
AATGTTTTGTAAGGAATGAGTTATTTATATAGTGTTTCGTCTCTAGAATTTCGGGTTATAAGGTAGGTTCGCATCACTTTTGAACAATGTGAATTATTCTTCTGTTAAGGAACCGTCTAGTGTCGTAGCCTAACGCTTGTCTTATGACTGTATAACTGTTCCAGTATAATTTCATCTAGTCTGTAAATGCCCAGTTCTCCTTTTCGAGCGTGCATTTTTTTGCATTTGTAAACTTATTATAGATTGCGACAAATGCATATCTAACACCGATCACAGATCGTTTAATCGACTATCATTATACAGATTTTGTGGTGGCACTTCATTTTGATGCATTGAAAAGGTTAAGACCAAAGCTTTGAATTATGAAATTCATTTGTATCTCTTTTGTTTATATTTCAATCGTTCGAAACATTATTTTTCATAAAAAAAAGACAGCCCACAATGAGTTTTCAAGATTAATACCTTGGTTTCATTGTGAGCCATCTTTTGAATAACTATAAATCAGCAAAACTGTTCCACACCATAAAAATATGTAAAAAATTATTATTAGAATGCCTAGTACTATTTTCTTAGAGGCGATCCTTTGTCATACGATTCTGTCGAAACCTTACTAACATCCATATCGGCAATCTTCCCTGCAAATGCAAATTCCTTATTCTCACTTATTGCACTATTTATTTGATGAACAGTTTCTTGATCTTCTAAAGCTATAGATTCACCTTCAACCTTTGTGTATTTCACTAATAATGCAAGTACAATCGGAATCAGAATTGCTGTTGTAACAGCCGAGGCTGCAACTTGAACAGTAGCCAGTGGTGCAACGCTCAAAAACGATGCATTGGCAGCAGCAATGACACCGGGTACCATGACTGCATTTCCCGCTGTAGTTCCTTCTGCGGCTCCGACGATGGGATTCCACCCCAACGCTTTAAATACCAGGTAAGCTGCTCCTCCAGTGAATACGACTGTAGCAACACCAAGAAGAATGCCGCTCGAGCCACCTTTTACAACATCCGTTAAGTTGATGCCCATACCCAATGCGAATGATAGGAAAGGGATGATGATATCTGATCCTTTCACCAACATATCCCTTAGTTCCATATCTGTATTACCGATGATGACTCCAATAACTAACGGAAGCAATACTGTAATGAAAGCAGTCGCGGAAAACATTCCTTCAACGAATCCCATAGCTCCGAATATTGATAAAGCTACCATAGTTAGAAGGGGCCCATCATTTAATACAAGTACAGAATAAGCAGCTTTATCTTCTTTATTACCATATTGTGAAGCTACTGCCATGTAGACAATTCCATTACTATTAGACATAGCTGCCATAACTGCAAGCGGAGCTAAACCGAGCCACAAACCGGTTGGACCAGCCAGGAAATATGCTAAGAAAGTAAAGACTCCGGCAACAAACCACTTTATCCCAAGAAGTGTAGCACCTTTTGCAACACTCACGCCAAAACTTCTAACATTTAATTGGGCCCCCGCGGTCAAAAGGTAGAGCGCTGCTAAAACTGGGACAGAATCTACGAACAACGCTTGAGTAAAGCCACCAATTCGCAGAAGTTCAGGGAAGAATGTGTTAATAACTGCTGCCAGAAGAAGAGGTACGACCATCATACCTCCAGGAATTCTCTCCAAGTTCTTTTTTATCATAAGTTTCCACACCTTCTAATATTTTACTTTAATTCTCTTCAGCTGCAATAAGGTTACTTATATACTTTCAGCTAGTCTCCAAATGGCAAATTCTTGATTTAGTTCATTCTCGGCTGCAGTCTTTTCCCCATTGGATACAGTAATGACTTTGTCAAAAATCTCTTTACCAATATCATTTATGCTTTTGTTTTGGTCTATGATTTTACCTGCATTAATATCGATATGTTCGGACATGATCTCATAAACTTTAGGGTTTGTACCGATTTTAATAACCGGAACGATTGGTGAGCCTGTCGGGGATCCTTTACCAGTAGAGAACAGCACTATCTGTGCACCACCTGCTGCTAATCCACATACCGACTCAACGTCATACCCAGGGGTGTCCATAAACACAAAACCTTTCTCAGTCGGTTTTCCTGCATATGAAATGACTTCTTTTAGAGGCGTGCCGCCCCCTTTCTTTATACAGCCAAGCGACTTTTCTTCAAGTGTAGTTAGTCCGCCCGCCATATTGCCCGGGGTTGGATTCGCGGAACGGATATCTTCCCCGGTCTGCTTTATTCGGTGCTCGTAAGTTCGAACAATATCCAAGAACTCTCTTCCCACTTCACGATTTATCGCGTTGCTTGCCAAAATATGCTCAGCTCCAATCGCTTCAGTAGTTTCTGCTAGGACGCTTGTACCACCCTCGCGGACAATCATATCGGAAAATGCTCCTATAGAAGGATTGGCTGTGATTCCGGACCATGCATCTGATCCTCCGCACTCTAATCCAACAATTAGTTCAGTAATATCACATTGCTCACGAACTTCTTTTTTACTATTTTCTAAAGCCGTCAACAACCAGGATCTTCCTTCATGCAGGATTTCCGGTATTTTCTGGTTCTTATTTAAACAAACTGTATGGACTGGCTTCCCCTTTTTCTTTAAAATTTTATAAATTTCTTGCGCTATTGGATCATTTTCTGTGCCTACTACCAGTGTGGCGCTTACATTAGAATGACCAGCAGTACCTACTAGCGTTCGTAATGTCTGTGTATGATCTTCCGGGAATTGAGCTACCCCTCCGTGATGAATAACTGGGATAACACCCGGAGTCAAATTGGCTATTTTCCTAGTAAGTGCACTTAATTCCCCAACTGTATTGATTACGATCACATGGTTTCTGACGCCAATGCTGCCGTCAGGTCTACGATATCCGTCGAATGTCTTCATGTTTGATTCCCCCGTATGCAGAAGATTATGATTCTAGGCTTCCATTACATGATTAATAATTTCCAGTCTTTCGTTTTCGTTTAGACCACGAACGTTATGTACATGAACATGAGAAGCTACAAGAATCTCATTTGTAGCCTTGCCCATACACTCTCCATATTTTTTAATTTCCTCGTTTTCGTTTATAACATGTAACGATATTTTATGACCGTAGGGAATTTCCTCCAAGGCAACTAGATTACTTTCGAAATTACTGATCAATACTATTTCACCTTCACTAATCCGCTTTAACGCAACGGCCACATTATCTTTTGGATGCAATTTTAAAGCGTTGTAACTAACTTCCATGCTTATCTCTCCCCTTCATCAGAACGTTGTACCAATATGCGGGATTGCAAATTCCCCTAATTCATATTCTTCTAATGCAGTTAGTTCCCCTGAGCTTACTTGAAGTAATTTTTCTAAAAGGGTAACTGTTTGTTTCTCTTCATTGCCTCGCGCTATATAAAAGTCTACATGATCACGATGAATCTGACTCTCATTACAGGGTGCTAGGCTAATACAAGGGATAACGTTGGAAGTTGTTAGGATTCCTTCTTTTGAAATAATGAGCGCCACATTGCATCCTACCGAAACGAAGTTGGAAATCGTTTCGACAATATTGTCAGATGATTTTAAAAGATATAATCCTCTATTGGACGGTTTTTCGTTGATATTTAAAAATTCTACCAAATCCTTAGAGCCTAATAGTCTCGCTTCATGCGCAGCAAGGCTCTTCTCTTCATCAGAGAATACTGAAAGTGCATAGCCTTCATCATTTTCCCATCTACGGCGATTAAGACCTTCACTCAGTGTTTTCAGCATTTCCTTTGATCGCGTATCTTTAGTTTTTGTAGCAAGAATCTTGCCACTCGGTTCAAGTGTTCTGGTCAGACTGCAAATAACCGTCGAATCGTTTTCTAATAGTTCATCAATTAAAGCGCTTACAACTGGAGTAGTTATTGCTAATGTCTGTTCGTCCATATCCGTTGTAATGACCCCGATTTTCAGCTTAGAAATTGGTAGGTCCGTTCTTTGCTCATTAGTGATGTCTTTAGACCATTCGCTGGCAATCGCAACACCTTTAGCAACTGTATTAGTTCCACCCGCCATTTGCTGAATGCTAAATCCATCAATCGGCTTAACGTTAGGTATAGCCGCTAATAAACCAGTCACTTGATTGGTTTCACATCCTAAGCCTATTAATAGATTACTGTGGAAGTTTGGATTTTCTGCAACTCCCGATAACATACTTTTTGTGACACTGAAATCATCGCCTAATTGTGCACAACCATTAGAGTGAACAATCGGTACCGCATAATCAATCTTACTCGCAATTTCATTTGTCACAGTACTTGAGCAAATGACTGAGCTGATAATCCCTATATTATTTCTAGTTCCCGCTGAACCATCGCTTCTCATATAACCTTTAAAAGAATATCCCATAGCCACCTTCACCTTTCTTCCCGCTGTAATAGAAGGTATTAGTAAATGATCCTGGCGCAAATAGTTACCAGGATCATCTACCATATTTACTGTTTCATTCGCATCAATTATTCAGGTTGTTAATTAGAAACATTTGAAGTATTCACTTTGGCAATGCCAAGTCCCTCAGCACCTAGTTCTGAAGTTTTCGCTTCAGGGCAGTACCGCTCAATCATTTGAATGCCAATAGAGGCTCTTCTAACACGCTCTTTGACCAATGAATTATTCAGAGCCTCAAACTGTTGACCAGAAGGATAAACGTCTGGATGGTTACGTAGGCCAAACTTAATATATACAGGTGCAAGAACACGAATGATTTCTGGAATCTCGTAATAGCGAAGGAATCCTCCTAAATTATCCGGTGCTTCGATGTACAGATCAATCGGAATATCAATTGCCTGACGAATAGACGCTAACTTTGATAGAGTCAAAGCCGTTGGTACATTATACGTATCAGCTCCAATATCTTGCATTAATTTTACGGACACAGGATTTGCCGATCCAATTTGAACAGAAGCTTTTACAATGAAGTCCTCTGGCAGTTGTCCTGCCTTTTTCATTTCCTTCGTCAAAAGTACTAGTCCTTCATCTGCTACAAGTGCACCGCGCAGCCCTAAATTTGCACCACGCTTAAGATCTTCCATCGCATAAACGAGCTGATCCGCACCTTCATGGCGATTACCTATCGATTTCCCTCCCGAAGTGAAAGGTTGAGCACTGATATCCCATGTACCACGTGGACCTACAAACAAACTAAGTTCAATTCCACGCTCAGCAGTAAGTTCGCACATCTCTTTGATTTCTTCATCTGTTTGAAGCATTATACCGCTTCCTTGAGAAATTCTATGAACTGTAATCCCAAGACGGTCAAGTTCTTTTAAAGTCTCTTTTAAGGCAACAGGACCTTCAGTACTTGGTAGTTCGATTCTATACTGCGCCCCATCTGGGAACCGCTTCGTGGATGTCGGTAATTCCTTCGAGTCAGTGGACGGATAACCTAGACTTTCTAATAACTTCCGGGATTCATTCATCATAGTAAATACCTTCCTTTATGGATAATTTGGGTTCTATAACTTTTATGCCTTAATAAATACTGTCTTGATCTCCGTGTAAAACTCTTGTGCTGCTTCTCCTTGTTCACGTGACCCATAGCCTGAGCCTTTCATTCCGCCAAATGGTGCTTGTAGTTCCACACCAGCACTTTCAGCATTAATTCGAACTAGACCGACTTCAATTTCATCGATGAACTCCATCAATGAACCTATATTGGACGTGAAGATAGAAGCACTCAGTCCAAATTTTGTATCATTTGCAATCTTGATTGCATCTTCCACGTCGCTTGCCTCAATCAATGCGATAACTGGACCAAAAATTTCTTCTTGTGCAATTCGCATATCTGCTTTGACATTATCGAAAATTGCAGGTGTTAGATAGAATCCATTATCGAATTCATCACCGCTTAGAACTTCGCCGCCAGCAATCAATGTCGCACCTTCCGACTTACCGATTTCAATATAGTCTTTTACTGTATCGAATTGGCTCTGACTAGCACATGGTCCCATCCAGATTCCATCATTTAATCCGTTTCCTACTGTGATTTTTTCTGTTTCAGCGAGCAACTTCTTTTTGAATACATCATAGATAGCGCTTTCTACAATGACCTTACTAGTGGCAGTGCATTTTTGCCCTGTCGAACGAAAAGCCCCGCTTATTACTGCTTCTACCGCATTATCAAGATCCGCATCTTTGGAAACTATTACAGGGTTTTTTCCACCCATTTCAATTTGGTATTTTACGCCACTTTCTGCAGCCCCTTTAGCTACTGATTTCCCTACATTTTCTGATCCTGTGAAAGTAATTGCGTTCAAAGAGGAATGCTCAATCATCCCTTGTCCAATAACTGATCCAGAACCTACGATGAAGTTTAAGACACCTTTAGGTAGTCCGGCTTTTGCAAAACATTCGATAATCTTGGCAGCAGTAACTGAAGCTTCTGTCGCTGGTTTGAACACAACAGTATTTCCGTACACAAGAGCAGGTGCCAGTTTCCAAATCGGAATCGCTACTGGAAAATTCCAAGGAGTAATGATTCCCACTACGCCAGCTGGTACGCGCCTCGTGAACATCAAAGCATCTTTGTCAGAAGCAGGAATGACATCCCCATTCTTTCTCATGCCTTCTCCTGCATAGTATCTTAAGATTGCAACGCCACGAGCTGTTTCACCTTTTGCTTCTGGAAGCGTTTTTCCCATCTCCCTAGTAGCAGTTTCTGCGATATCATCAATATTCTGCTCGATGATATCTGCTACTTTAAACAAAAACTGCCCTCTTGCATGTTGACCAATCTTTCTCCATGCACTCTTAGCACCCTCGGCAGCTTTGAATGCCTTGTCCAGATCTTCTTGAGTTGATTTCTGTACGAAGCCTACAACCTCGTTCTTATTCATAGGGCTAATACTCTCTAGTACTTCATTCGACTGTGATGAAACCCATTCATTATTAATAAAGTTCTTAAACGTTGCACTATTATTTTTAGTAACCATTTCTATTCCTCCCAGTAGTTGTATAATTATAGTGTTGTAGCTTCCTTTGACACTTCTTGATATCCGGCTAGTTTCGATAAATTGGCTGCAAGTTTGATAATCTCTTCTTTTGCTGCCTCAAATTTATCTTCCCAGCTATTCGTTGGCATCGTAAAGCTGATACCTGCAATAATTTGTTTTTCAAAATTATAGATAGGCGCAGCAACACAGTGAAAACCTAAAGCAGACTCTTGATTCTCAACCGCATAACCTTTCGTTTTTGCTAACGATACCTTGCTACAAAGTTCTTCAATATTAGAAGTTGTGAATTCAGTCTTTTTATCCCACGTTTTAATAGGAAATAGATCTTCTATTTCTTCTGCCGTGTGATTAATTAATTGAACTTTTCCTACAGCAGATGCATAAGCCGGGAAACGCATACCTGGCTCCGTAACAAGCTGAACCCTTGTCTTCGCCTCTACCTTTCCTAAGTACACAACATCATTACCTTCAAGCGTACCCAATTGAATGTGTTCTTGAATATTGGACACAGCCTCTTGTGCTTCTTTATAGAAGCTCTGTATCAAATTGAATTGACTCAAATACATTGAATTAAAAGTACCAAGGGTTGGACCTAGATTATAACTGTCTGTAGCAGTCTTGATAATCCACCCTAATGTTTCTAATGTGTTCAGTAAGGAATAAAGAGAACTTTTATTTATCTCTAGCCTTTTCGATAAATCTATTAACCGTAATTCATTTGGATGTTTACTAATTTCTCTAAGTAACAAATCTGCCCTTTCGATAGCAGGTACCCAGTACTTATTGCTCAATTCGATAACCGCCTTCCTGGTTTTATATAGAGAACCCAGTTCTTTATATAAAACCTTAAAACAACCTTATCACAAAAAAACTGAAGTTACAATAATTAATTTTGTTAAATTCAGAACATTTTGTCCGACTGGATATGTTGCTGTTATAATGGATGATCTTGAGAGACGAGATACTTCATACATCCACGCGAATCACGGTTATTTACACGCAGTATTTTTATTTGATCTTTTCTTTCCAGTCAAAATTTCGTACATATCTTCTTCAATTTCAATGCCTTCTAAATTTGCCCTCATCTGATTCTCAATCGATCTTTCTCCAGGAACGTATACTTTAGTGTGCCCAGGGGCTGGTTCACATGCATGCAGTTCTTCTACAAACCGCTTCATCATATCGAGGAAGTATTCTTGGCCAACAAAGAACTCCGGATTGATTGCCAGGAAAAACTGACCTAACCTTCTACTTTCCTTTAAATCCCCGTACATTGGTTTAATATGCTTACCAAATTGCCCTCCTGATAAAATACCAGAAAGAACGTCTACAAGGATAGCAAGTCCGTAGCCCTTCGCTCCACCCATAGGCTGCAAAGCTTTAACTTTGTCTGGATCATCTGTTGGAACACCGTGTTCATCAAGTCCCCAATCCATAGGAATCTTATTTCCTCGTTCCTTTTCAATCATGACTTTCCCGAATGCCACGTTACTCGTAGACATATCTAGTACAATCGGACGGTCTTCATGTGGGATTCCTACCGCCAGCGGGTTAGCCCCAAGAAATGCAGATCTAGCTCCATACGGTGCTACGAGAGCATCCGCCTGTGCGAAAGTGATACCAATCACTCCCTCCCTAGCTGCCTGATCTGCATAATAGCCAAGCGCTCCGGAATGACTCGAGTTAGAAGCTATAGATACACCAATGCCCTTTTCCCTAGAAATAGATATGGCTTCATTCATAGCAATTTTTGCCACGACATGTCCTAACCCATTATCACCGTCCACTTTAACGATTACATCATTCACTGCTTCTACAGTAATTTGGGCATCCTTATTAATGCCGCCTTCTTGTATTCTGTCAATATAATGCTGTAATCTCATAATTCCATGGGATTTCACACCACGTGTATCAGCGAAAGCCAACACATCGGCAACAATACTTGCATGCTCGAGTGATATGCCACTTTCAACTAAACGTTCAGTTATAAGTTGTTCCAATTGTTCCGACTCAATTTTAAAAGTTGCCATAAAAAGCTCCCCTATTCAAAAATAAAAGAGATATCTATGATAAAATAAATATCTCTTTTAATATTTTTCACACCACTTGGTATGTAAGTACTGATCCTTCCAAGGCTTCGACAATGTTCCTAGCAGTCTTAGTACGTAACTCCTCCACTGCCTCGACTGAGTAAAAGGCACTATGAGGCGTGATGTAGACATTGGAAAATTCCAATAATTCATGATCCTCTGGTACAGGCTCAATTTCTACAACGTCAAGCGCTGCTCCCGCAATTTTACCGCTACGCAAACCTTGGATTAATGCCTCTGTCTCAATAATTGGACCTCTCGCTGTATTTAGAATAAAGACACCATCTTTTAAATCATTAACATTACTGAGGTTAATCAAGTGATGTGTATCTTTGACAAGCGGAACATGAAGTGAAATAACATCAGATTGTGTTAACGCTTCATCAAGATCTACTTTCTTTACATTGTATTTCGCCATTTCCTCTGCTGAAACAAACGGATCATATCCTACTAATGTGAAGCCTAAAGGTTGAACTTTCTCAATTACACGCCTTGGAATCTTGCCGAAACCGATCACTGCAAATACGCGATTTTTAAAACGATAAACAGGCGGACTAATACTGAAGTCCCAACTTCCATTCTTTACCGCATTATTTAATTCCACGATCTTTCTTGACCAAGACATCAAGAGTGCCAACGTATGATTTGAAACCTCTTCTATTCCATAGTCCGGAACATTGCAAACTGCGATACCCTTCTGTTTAGATACCTCAAGATCAATCGTATCCACTCCCACCCCGTACCTCGATATGACTTTACAATTCGTTAACTCATTCAGAACCTTAGCGTTTAGTGGAGCGTATTGGTTTATGATAGCATCTGCATCTCTAGCTGCTTCAATTACCTCTTGTTCTGTGCGGCACTGAGCTTTGACAAAATGTATATCAAGGCCGCTTTCCTTAAATACGTTTTCTTCATAATTCAATTTGTCAAATTCATAATCAGTGATAACTACTTTAAAAGCCATAATAATCTTCACTCCTTATTGGATATTTCTTCACAACATATAGTGAATATCTATCAGATCAGAAACCGCTCCAGTCTATATTAATCTTCATTTCCAGCATACTCTGAAATAATAGACTTGATAGTATCAGATAAATGAGCTTCACTATTTATAAATGGTTTCCGATAACCAATCGCCTGATTCACAAACCAACGTTCATGTACAGCCAATTTCATCGTTAGGTAGAAGGAAGGATGCAAGCTATAAATCTCCATCAACTTGCAAATTAATATATGATGTCTCTTTACTTCAGTGAAGTCTTCGTTTTGTATAGCTTCATATAGATTCAATGAAATTTCGGGCAGAAAGACTGAAGATCCATTAATACTTCCTGAGGCTCCATACAGTTGAGCATCTAATAGATGCTCATCAAAAGCACTATACACATGGAAATTATTTACTTTGTTAGCTACTTCATCAATTACAGTCCGAATACGGGTCATGCTTGCTACGGTTTCCTTTATCCCTCGAATATTCTGTATATTCTCCGCGAGTTGTTTTACGACTTCCACCGGAATCTCTTGGCCAGTCAGTTGTGGAATATTGTATAAATACAGGTCTATGGACAATGAGCCTGCTACTTCATAGAAGTACGTGTACATTTGCTCATCCGACAGATTCCAATAGTACGGATTCACAACAAGCACTCCTTCAGCACCTAACTCTTGAACGAATTTTGACAATTCAATGGTTTCTTCCATTACTGTCCCGCCTGTCCCCACTAAAACAGGAATACGATTGTCAATATACGGAATAATCTGCTTCAGATATTGCTGTTTTTCCTCCAGTGAGAAGTGAGGAAATTCCCCAGAGCTTCCTAACAACACTACACCATGCACTCCGTGGCTAATTAATTTATCTATCGCTCTTTTATTCTTCTCCATATCAATTTGACCTGATTCGTCCAGTAACGTCACAACGGGAGGAATGATTCCCTTCATAGGCTTACCACCTTTCCTATTAATGAATCGAAATCATTTTCTTTTGAGCTTTGACACCGTTCCGCAAGATACCAATCTTTTCACTCGAGATTTCAATCGTGTCCCCATCCTGTAAAGTAAAATCGTTTGGCGGTACAATACAAGTACCTGTCATCAACGCTGTTCCTTCCAAGATATCGTTGTCATAGACTAAATAGTGAACCAGTTCATCAAGCTTCCGCTTTAATTGATTGACATAAGCAGTACCCTCGAACTTCAATTCATTATCCCTGTAAATTTTACACGTGATATCGATCGAGTAAGGATCTTCGATTCCTTCAGGCATTAAAATCGCGGGACCTATTGAACCCGAATTCTTCCACACTTTAGCTTGTGGTAAATAGAGAGGGTTTTCCCCTTCAATATCTCGGCAACTCATATCATTACCCAATGTATAACCGATAATATCCTCTTCCTTGCCTACAATTAGAGTCAGTTCCGGCTCAGGGATCTGCCAATTCGAATCACTTCTGATATAAACATCACTATTTGGCCCAATGATTCTGCGCGCCGTGGACTTAAAAAAGATTTCGGGACGTTTGGCGTCATACACTAGATCATAGAACGTTAGATCCTCCTCATCTTCTTTCTTCGTTTCAAAATTTCTTGCTTCTCTGCTCTTTTGATAAGTTACACCTGCCGCCCATACTTCGTCAGGTATAGTCGGCAATGTCAGTTCTAAATCGTCGAATGACAAGTCAGTCTTTTGAATGTTTTCATCCTTTAGATATTGATTCGCCGTTTGATTCGACTCTTGTAATTTATAATAGAAATCCGTATAGTTTTCTTCTTCGATTATATATACCTCTTCTTGTAATGTAACTAATGCCGTATGGATCTCTCCATTTTGATGGAATTTAATGTATCTCATATTAACTCTCCTTAGTAGTTAAATTTGCACCTAATTCTTGTGAAATGCTATCCGCACATAATTTTAATAACTTTAAGTATTCATTCTCTTTCTCTTTTGTAAAGTTACTTTTTGGTGAAGATACGCTAACCGCTGCTACTACATCATACTTATGATCATAAATCGGCATAGCAAAACAAATGATTCCATACTCATTTTCTTCATCATCCACCGCGTATCCTTGCTTCTTAACCTGGGCTAGCTCTGTCATATAATCTGTATGGTTTTGTATGGAGTTTTCAGTAGCTTGAATGAATTCATATCCTTCTAATAGCTCTGTAAGGCTGTCTTTCGGCAAATACGCAACCAATACCTTGCCTACCGCACTACAGTGTAGCGGAACTTTCTTTCCGATTCTTGAATAGATGACCAATGTATTGTTACCGTTGATTTTATCGATATAAATAGCCTCTTGATCCAACCGCTTCACCAAGTGGACCGTTTCATTTGTAGCTCTGTTTAACGTATATAAATGACGGGACGAAACTTGCTTTAGACTTAGTTGACTAAGCAATAGGTTTCCACGCTCATATAGTTTCCACCCTAACGAATAATCTGCAGTTTGTTCATTTTGTGTGATATACCCATGTTCCTTTAAGGTCTTCAATAAAGCATGTACTGTACTCTTATTAAGTTCCAGTTTCGCACTAATTTCCTTTATACTAAGTTCTTTATTCACTTCATCAAAGACTTCCAAAATTTTAATTGCCCTAACTACAGATTGAACAAGACTCATCTATCTCACCTTTTCATTGCTTATTAGCAATTATTTCACGTAGGTTTCATCTGCTTCTTCATAGACTTGGATTGGAACTACACCTTTAGAAGCATCTGTATGTCCTACCATTCGATTTACCGCTGCTACTAACTTCTGACGTCGTTTCATATTGGTTAATCGTTCTTCGAATAATTGCTTTCGAGTCTCATTATCTTTGATATTATCTTCATATACAACTTGAGTATCGAGTTCTTTCACTAAGTCAATATAGTGCTTTCGTAATTGAAGATGCAAGATATCTCCAGTTTGTAGATAACCAATTCCACCACCGTCCATCGCTTCAGGTGTCATATGTCCAATGGCAGCACCGTACGTCACCCCTGAATAACGTCCATCACTGATAACAGTACAGATTCTCTTTAACGTGCGACTTGCATTAATATGTTGCATCGGTGTAAACATTTCAGGCATACCAAATGCAAGAGGTCCTTGTCCCGCAATGACGAGCGCAATCTTTAATATGCTTCTTTTTGTCATCTCTTCGAATAGCGCATTATAATCAAGCTCTTTTAGCTCTTCATATTCATCTGAAGCATTGTATTTAACTACTGACAATAGTTTTTCATAACTGAACAGTTTATTGTCTTTCATATTATCAATCAATTTGGAGTCTAAGAGACTTTGATTTGCATGATCTTCATTATCGAAGAACAAAACGAAAGCCATCTTATCGTCAAACTGATTTAGTTGAGGAGTTGGCATTCCACTAATTTTCACAACTGCGCTCTCGAAGAAATTCCCACGGAGTACATCTACCCCACTAAAAAGTCTTTTAGGATTACTAACAATGACAGCATTTTCTTTAATATTATCGGCTGGTAAACTTTCACTATATTCTAGTCGGTCTCTCCACGATGTACCCGTTACAGTCAACGTATCCTGATCCATATCTACACCGTTATTCAATAGCTCATAAAATAACGTTTCCATGCCACGGCTCGTATCGTCACAGCACTGCATCGCTAATGAGAAAATATCTCTTCCCTCTGTTAATGAATAATTAAAGAGGTCAGGTATAGGTTGTTCCTTGAGGATCTTTTCGATATCAAAAAGTGTAAACTCATAACCTGCATAAATCATGGCAGCTACCATATGCATCATTAAGTTTGTAGAACCACCGGATGCACTATGAATGCGTGCAGCATTTCTAATATTGGATTTCACCAGTCGTGACACACCAAATTCAGGTTTATTGATCATGGTAGCCATCGCATCGATTGCTTCATTGACCTGTTGCTGATTCGGTGGTTGTGTCAATAGCTCCAATGCTGGATGTACAAGTCCCATACCTGCAACCAGGTGGCGCGAACTGTTTCCTGTACCATTGAATGCACAAACTCCACCTTTTGTATCGCAAGTGGCAGCAGCTAAACGAATTTCGAGATATTTATGCTCTTTTTCTGTAATGATTCCTCTTTCAACTGCTCTCTCGAATACTCCTTGGAAAGAAGTGTTGGAAGAACATTGAAGAATGTAATTCATGGTGTCCCGTAAGTCTTCGGCAATCTCCTCATGTTTCATTTCAATTGCCTTGTCATATACAGCATTCAACTTTTTAAGAACATCTTCAGGAATAGTACCACCTTGCAGAACGTGTGCAGGTGCAAATGTTGCAAAGAATGGCGCATCACCTCTAAATTGTCTGAGTCGATCTAAGTGGGCTAAGCCACTAACAACGCCAAGAGGCTGTTTATCGCATCCTTGGATGACGAATGCTGCATGATAACTATGCGCTTCGAGCTGATTAACGATCATCTGGGCAACAGCATTTCTACTTTGCAATGAGTAACTCATACCTTGATTGGATTGAGCAGTACCATCGCACATGACTGGAGTTGAAAAGTAAAATGGGACACCACCGTTTTGCCAGATCCTGATAGCCGCGCGTGAGGAGGTCATATAGTCCATAATATGAGCTGGATGATCAGCAGAGCCCCCTATAATTGCAATTCGAGGAGCATCTTGTTCCAATCGTAGTACGACATTCTCTAACGACCAATCCGGTGTACCACCTTCATAAAGAGGACCTAGGATTTTCTTGGCGTTGTCCAAAAGACCTGCCACTGTTATGGGTTCATTCGCTTTCCCTTGCACGTTATCTTTGTAAGGATTTATTCTGCTACGCATTTGAGGAAATAACATATTGTTCACTCCTATTTAATATTAATCTAGAAATAGTAACGATAAACCTGGAATAAATGATACAACCAGTAAAACAAATATCATTGAGATGATAAACGGTACGATTGCTTTTGATAATGACTCCATACTAACTCCTGAAATACTAGAACCGACAAATAAGTTTACTCCCACAGGAGGTGTAATGAAGCCAATTGCCAATGAAATAATCATGATGATGCCAAAGTGAATCGGATCGAAGCCGACAAGCGTTGCTATAGGTAACAAGATCGGTGTCAGAATGATGATTGCTGCAATCGTGTCCATAAAACATCCTACGATTAGCAAAAGTACAATGATTAATAAAATAATGATGAAGGGTTCTGAAGAAAGTGATAGCATATAATCCGCAATTTTTATTGGGATTTGCTCCATTGCCAACAGCTTCCCAAACCCTGTTGCACTACCCACAATAACTAAGATGGTAGCAGTCATTAGCGCAGAATCGACGAAGATATCTGAGATGTCCTTGAACTTTAATTCTCTATAAACGAATGCGCCAATTATGAACCCAATAAACACTGCTATTGCAGCAGCTTCTGTGGGTGTAAAGATCCCACCATAGATTCCGCCCAAAATAATAACAGGAATCAACAATGACCATTTGGCCAGCCAGACTTGTTTCAAAATACGGCTGAAGGAGATTTTATCCGTACTACCTTTATAACCTGCTTTTTTGGAATAGTAATATGCGTAAACCATTAATCCTAGACCCACCATGATGCCCGGTACGATACCTGCCATGAACATGTCGCCTATAGATACGCTTCCGGAAACTCCATACATGACCATTGGAATTGAAGGCGGTATTATGACACCTATCGAACCCGCTGATGCAATAACGGCCGTCGAGAATTTGATATCATACCCCTTTTTAACCATGGCCGGTATCATCAGACCACCAACAGCAGCTACAGTCGCAGGTCCCGAACCTGAAATAGCTGCGAAGAACATGGACGTGACAATGGCCGTCATAGCTAAACCACCTGTAACAGATCCAACTAAGGATTCCGCTACAGCAATCAGACGGATAGAAATACCGCCCTTCCCCATAATTTCACCCGCTAAAATAAAGAATGGGATTGCTAATAGAGGAAATGAGTTTGTAGATGTTGTCAATTCTTTTATTATGAATTCTACCGGAATAGATCCGTCAATGAGAAGGGCAATTACTGCAGACAGACCCAGGGCAATTCCAATAGGTACGGTAAGTATCAGTAGGATTGCAAAAGATACAAATATTAAGACACCCATTCTATCACCCTCCTTATAATCTCGGTATATCGTTATCAATTATTTCTTCATTGGATCGATATAGCTTGGTTTCTATATATATTCTTTGAATCAAACGAACTGAAGTTAATAGCATTCCTATGGGCATCCCTAAATACATGATCGACATGGAGATTCTGATTGATGGTGCTACCTGACCGGTACCTTTAATAGCCTGGTAAATTGTAAAGCCATAGTAGACTGCAATTAATGCAAAGAACAAGAACATAAGATGCGCTATCATGTTAATGACATATTTACCTCGCCTTTTAAATACAGATAATAGCGCTTCCACACGAATGTGTCTTGCTCGTTTTACCCCATAACTAATCCCTATGTAAATGAGCCAGACAAAGCAAAATCGTGCTAACTCTTCAGACCATGTCAAAGAGCTTTCAACAACGTATCTCATAAAGACTTGCAGTATAATTACAATTGTCATGACTGACAACAACAAGAACAATATCACTCGTTCCACGTTATGATCGATCCATCTTAAGACTGGCATATCATAGCTCCTCCCACCTGCTTTTGAAAAAAAGCAAGTTAATAGTGATTAACTTGCTTTTTTCTTTGTGGACTTTTCATTTATTCAGCGTTATTGACTTCATTTAAATACTTCTCTACGAAATCTTCTCCAATACTCTCTTTATACTTTTCTATGACAGGCTTCACAGCTTCACGGAACTTTTCCAATTCAGCATCACTAACTTTGCTATATTCCATTTGCACTTTTAGTTCTTCTAGTGCGGATGCTGCTGTTTCACGCGAAAGCTTTCGGTTGTGCTCTCCAGCTTCTAGCGCTGCACTTTCTACAATTTCCTGCTGTTCTTCTGTCAAGCCGTCCCAAGTCTTTTGGCTGATCAAGAAAATAAATGGCGAATAAATATGATTAGTTTCCGTCACATGCTTTTGGACTTCAGGATATTTTTCCAATAAAATTGTTGGATATGGGTTTTCTTGACCATCTACTGTTTTCTGTTGCATCGCCGTAAACAACTCTGTAAATGCCATTGGAGTCGGATTTGCCCCCATTGCTTTCCAAGCACCTAGATGGATATCGTTTTCCATAGTACGAACCTTTAACCCGTTCAAATCATCCAATGTCTTAACCGAAGTTTTACTGTTCGTTAATTGACGGAATCCATTTTCCCACCAAGCCAGTTGCTTAACACCTTGTTCACTAGCTTTTTCTGCAAGCTCATCACCTATTTTTCCTTGCAATACTTTATCTACTACATCTGTGTTCTTCAGTGTAAACGGTAAGTCGAACACACCATATTCAGGAACGAACGAAGTAAATGGAGCCGTAGAAGGAATTGTTATATCCAACGTACCAAATTGCAACATCTCAATCGCAGAACGGTCATCTGCAATTTGACCAGAATGATAAATTTCTACGTTCAGTGAATCTGTTTTTTCCTCTACAAGTTCCTTAAACTTTTCAGAACTTTTATATAGAGGTGTTTTATCATTTAAACCAAGGCTTATTCTTAATTTCTTTGTTTCGCCAGAGTCTGCTGATGCTTCCCCAGCTCCTTTAGTGCTGTCGCTCTCACCATTTCCACAAGCTGCTACTAATACGCTCATTAGCAATAAAGTAAATATCATTATTAAATTCTTTTTCAATATAACTCCTCCTCATTTTGTAATAATGAATGGCATTCCAAGCTATCGCTTAAAGCAAGCGCTTTCATTTGATTCGTAATATTTGGTATTAGGTTCGGTTTTTAGGTTTATACTCACTTGATTAGTTAGGTTTTTAATATATGATAATCTTCATTTAGGAATAAACCAATTTCCACGACACCCGATATTAGTTTTAGCTGCTCATAAATATCTGCTGGTGATACACTTTTTTGTTTCGATACATCTACAATCCAGTTTCCATTGTCGGTAATAAAATTGTTGTCCCCATCTTTTCTTAATGCAATTTTGTACCCCAAACTTTCAATTCTTTTAATTGTAAACGATGCATTAAACGGTACAATCTCTAGAGGGATGATTTGACCCAAAAGACTATTTGTGAATTTTGAGGAATCCGCTAAAATATACCGTTGCTCAGCTTTCAGCAATACTTGTCGTTCACGAAAAAGTGACCCTCCACCTCCTTTAATTAGATTGCTATTCAGATCTACTCTATCTGCACCATCAAATGCCTGATCAATAAAAGGTACATCCTCAATCTCAATAAGTTGAAGGTTCAGTTTTTTCGCTTGCTTTGCAATCTTATTAGAAGAAGCAATGAATTTCAGCTCCAATTTTTCTTCTTTCATTCGCAATGCTAAATGCTCTAGAAAAAAACCGATGGTTGAGCCAGATCCTAAACCTATAACAGTTTTATTTTCAACTAATGAAACCGCCAAATTTGCCAACGCATTTTTTTCTTCATTATTTATATTCTTTTCGTAAGGGCTTACCATTCCGCAACCGTCCCATCTTCATGCCGCCAAATTGGGTTTTTCCAGTTATGCCCTTCCTTTTGTTTCTCCCTTACATAGGACTCATTAATACTAATTCCCAGTCCTGGTGCTGTAAGATTCTTGGCATATCCATCCTCGAATTTGAAGACAGATTGATCATTCAGATAATCCAACACGTCATTCCCCTTATTGTAGTGAATGCCCAGGCTTTGTTCTTGAATAAAAACATTATAGCTTGTGGTATCAACTTGTAAACATGCCGCAAGAGCTATTGGGCCTAAGGGACAATGAGGAGCTACTGCTACATCATAGGCTTCCGCCATCGAAAATATCTTTTTACATTCGGTAATTCCACCCGCATGTGATAAGTCCGGCTGGATAATATCTACATATCCTTCCTGCAAGATTTTCTTAAAATCCCATCTAGAGTACATTCTCTCACCTGTTGCAATAGGGATGTTACTATGTCTAGCAACTTCCTTGAGCGCTTCATTATTTTCAGCTAAGACAGGTTCTTCTATGAACATTGGACGAAATTGTTCAAGCTCTTTCGCCAAAATTTTTGCCATCGGTTTATGCACACGTCCATGGAAATCTATTCCGATTCCAAAATCAGAACCTAACCCTTCCCTAATCAAAGCCACCCTTTCTAGAACATTGTCAATTTTCGAATAACTATCTATAATTTGAAGCTCTTCAGTTGCATTCATCTTAATTGCCTGGAAACCATTTTCTTTCGCCTTTTTTGCTTGTTCCAGTACATCTGAAGGACGATCTCCACCGATCCAAGAATATACTTTCACCTTGTCTCTACAAGCACCTCCCATAAGTTCGTATATAGGAGCATTATAGAATTTCCCTTTAATATCCCAAAGCGCCTGATCAATTCCCGCTATCGCACTCATCAGGATAGGTCCACCACGATAAAATCCCGAACGATATAGTGTGTTCCAAATGTCTTCAATTCGCATTGGGTCATTTCCTATCAAATATTCACTCAGTTCATGAACGCATGCCTCTACGGTGGAAGCACGCCCTTCTACTATTGGTTCACCCCAACCAACTAAGCCTTCATCAGTTGTAATCTTCAAGAAAAGCCATCTCGGGGGAACTCGGAACGTTTCTATTTCCTTGATTCGCATGCTTTCACCTCATTAAATCGGTTTACAAAGCTTCTTGCTTTCTCACCAAGCTCCTCGTAGTTTCCCGTGTCAATAAGCTTTTTGTTCAAAAGTGAGCTTCCTACCCCAATAGCTATAGCCCCATTCGCTAGGAATTCACCCATATTCTCCAGCCCTATTCCACCTGTTGGCATCATAGGAATATGAGCTAGTGGACCTTGTAAATCTTTAAAGTAGCTCGGCCCTAATGTCGTAGCAGGGAAAACTTTAACTAAATCTGCCCCTGCGGTATATGCCGTTACGATTTCTGTAGGGGTATATACACCCGGGATGGAAATACAGCCATATCGATTCGCTGTCTGAATCACTTCTACATCTAAATTTGGTGAAAAAATAAAATCAGCTTGTGCATCGGCTGCCAATTTCGCCGTTTCTTTGTCTAACACAGTACCGGCACCGATTAGCACTTGATCCCCATATTTCTTTTTCATGTCGCGTATAGTATCGTAACTATTTTCACTATCTGCTGTGATTTCCAATACCTTGATTCCACTGTTAACCAACGTTTCGATCACTTTGTTAATCTGTTCAGGGTGAATTTTCCTCAACACCACCACTACACCGTTTTCTTCAATAATTTTAAGTTTATCCCATTTTCTCAATATAACGAACTACCTCCTTACGTCTGATGTGAAGTCGCCTTTAAGTCCTTCATTGAATTCTTCCAGTGTAGGTAAACCGTCTATATCACCAAACTGCTGGATAACTCTTGCGCCAAGGCTATTTCCGTATCGTACACTTTCTTCATGACGACAGTTTAACAAAAGGCCGTGCACGAATCCCGCTGCAAATGCATCACCTGCACCTACAGGATCGACTATATTAGCAACATTCACGACAGGAATCTCTTTATAATTCCCATGTTCATACAGCACTGTACTCTCTTTTCCACGCTTAATGACTATGATTTGCTGTGTATTTGTTTGTAACGTTTGGCAAATTTCGCGGACTTCGGTTTGCTTTGTCAGAAAAGCCGCTTCTTCTATACCCGCCAAAATATAATCTGCTTTTACGGCAATCGCATTTAAGACTTCAAATGCCTCTTCCTTGTCCCAAAGCTTAAATCGAATATTGGGATCAAAAATAATTTTAACGTCATGTTTGCGTGCTAATTCTATCGCTTTAAATACAAGTTCTTTACAAGAGCTGCTTAGAGCTGGAGTTACTCCTGTAACATGTAGATATTTCAGTCCTTCAAAGATGTCTTCAGGAAGTTCTTCCTTTTGCATGTGGCTTGCCGCAGAATCTTTTCGGTAATAGTATACGTTCATGACATCGCTGAATTTTTGTTCTTTAAATAAAAGACCCGTTTGGGCATTTTCTATCATCTTGAGATGAGTAGTATCAATTCCTTCTGATTTAATACTTTTTAGGATACGACGACCAAATGGATCATTTCCCAATTTGCTCATATACGAAACTCGATGACCTAGACGTGCTAGACCAGTAGCAAAGTTGGACTCTGCACCTCCGATCTTCTGATATATCTGTGGAAGATCTTCTAAGTTACCTATTGCTTGAGACTGAAATATCACCATCGTTTCGCCAATTGTAAATACATCTGTCACTATAAGTTCACTTCCCCTCTACCTCATGACCACCGAATTCTTTTCTTAATGCAGCCACGACCTTTCCACTGAAAGTATCTTCCTGCATTGATCGGTTCCGTACCATTAACGATAAGGCTGTAACTGGAACCGGCACATTCAAATCCATTGCTTCTTCTACCATCCATTGTGCTTCTCCCGACGCATTCATCTTTCCGACAATGGATTCTAATCTGGGTTCCTTCCTGAATGATTCCTCTACAAGCTCCATCAGCCAACTTCTAATGACTGATCCATTATTCCAAAGTCGCGCCACTTCCTTATAATCAAATGGATATGGACTTTCATTCAATACTTCAAATCCTTCTGCAATTGCTTGCATCATTCCGTATTCAATACCGTTATGGATCATTTTTAAATAATGTCCACTACCTGTTTTACCGGTATACAAAAGTCCACCTTCACAGCAAATCTCGATTAAAAATGGTTCAATTCGTTTATAGCTATCATGGTTTCCGCCTATCATTACGCAAAGTCCTTCTCTAGCACCGTCTATCCCGCCACTTGTACCAACATCAAGTAGGTTCAGACCAGCTTTTAGATATACCTCATTCCATTTTTCAATTTCTTTATAATGAGAATTCCCGCATTCTAGTACTGTAGAACCTTTTGGAAGGGCTTTCAAAAGTTGTTCTAACATTAATTCTGTTTCTTCACCATGCGGAATGAGTATTAAGATTATGTCTTCAGGCTTGATTACCTGTATAAATGATTCCCATTCACTAATAAACTTGAACTTTTCAGTCTGAAATATTTCTTCTCGCAACAATTGATCCTTTACTTGGGGAAGAATATCGTAACCGGTTACAGAATAGCCTTTTTGTAAAATATTAATCGCCAGATTTCTTCCCATCTTTCCTAAACCTATTAAAGCGATCTTCAAAGCTCTCACTCCCCGTTATTTCATATTCATTATTACTAAACACCGTTCTTAAACCATACCGTCGTTCAGCATTGATGAACGACGTTTTGATAGAGAATTAAAAAAACATCATTAATAAAACTTGAAGTAAGTATATTTCTTTTTCCAGTTAGTAATTACATAACTCAAGTTTTTATTTAGCATTGAGAGCTTTAATGTTTCTACCTCCCTATATTGATTAAAAGTATATTCAATCTTATCTGATAAATCAAGGTTTATTTTTCTGTATTTTCTAACGCTTAATATAAAAATTCACTTTTTGAAACTTTGACACTTTAATATTAACTCCAGTGTCTTTCAATTCTACTAAACGAATGGCTTCAAAGTTGACCTTTTAAGACATTCATCCTTTTCATCACCTGAGGAATTACAATATTTTTCCACTCCTTATTTTATTAATAGCAATACAAAAAAATCCAGAGCCATGTACTATAACTGCAATAAATATCAATTCAATAAAATGTGCTGGAAAATTACTTCCCTTGAGAATAAATTCTCTCTCATCAGTAGGAAATAGTGTTTAAGTTTAACATTATGCAAGAACACGCAGTACCTATTTATCAAATACTGAATTATATGCCATATAACCAACAGCTATTTCTAACAAACCTAAAATGAATATTGCTCAATCTGAGAGGATTTCTCTATATAAATCACTTAAGTCCAATAGATACTATAAGAGCGTAATAACAAATAGAATAATTGAACCAATAAGGAACATATATCCTGTGAGAAGCTCCGCATTCATAAAGTCAATACCTAATGAGATAGATAAATTCTCGCCATTACGCGGTGAAAATCTTTATGAGGTCGGCAAAGTTTTGAATATAAATGACTCTATACTTTCCGTCTATGATTCTCTCATAGACAACTTTCCACACTCACTTTAATGTCACCACTTCCACATATTCCGCAATACTATATACATGCTACACGAATGTCCTTCATTATTTTTGTTCTATATGCACGAAGTAGAAGCAAGCTCCACAACCAAAATGCTGGTTATCAGATTATTAGTGTTCGTGTATTTAATTAATATCTATAGCTAGCCAACAGGCGGGACGTGTTTATTCCGGTTCCTAATAATCGCCTCCAATGACCCAGAGCCGAATAGCACACCCGCGATAATTAATGCTAGACCTATATAATGGGCCAGGTAGATTGTTTCACCGAGAAATAGACTAGCTGCGATTAAAGAGAAGAACGTATTCAAGTTTAAGAAAATCGACGAGCGTGCAGCACCAATTTTTTCGATGGCGGAGTTGTATAACATGTGCCCGACAGCTGTAGCTAATAGAGCTGAGAAAAAGAAAATTGCCCAGATGGATGGTGTTCCGCTATCTAGGCGCCCCAAGCCACCTGGTTCCTTTACGAGCGAAACTATAAAAAGAATCATCGAACCGAACAGAAACATATATCCTGTCAGCAACTTCGCGTCCATCGTTTGGGACGCTTTTTTAATCAGTATGAAGCTGAGTGCCTGGGACGCAATCGACAGAAATATTTCAATATCGCCAAACGAGATTTTGCCAATTGTCCCACTACCCGCCAGGACGATGACTCCGACTCCGATACCGCCAAATAGGAACCCGAGTGATCGCACGAATGTAACACGTTCCCTCAGAATCAGAACGGATAACGTAGCTGTCAGCAACGGTCCGAGGCCTAATATCAATCCTCCGTTGGCCGCGCTGGTCCTCGACAATCCTTCAGCTAGAAAGTAATGATGTAATACAACATTGGTCATCGCACCGCCAAGGATATAGAGCCATTCCTTATTTTTCGGCAAACGGATTTTCTTCAGTACGAACAAGATAATGAATACTGATAATGCGGCGACCATGATCCGCAATGAAGTAATAGTAATTGGATCGAAATAGGTCACAAGATATTTGAGAGCTGATACGTTAATTCCCCATGTGAACATGACGAGTACTAATGTGATAATTACTTTTATGTCTTTCATACTTTACTAGTCCCCTCTGCAGATTATTTTCGTATTGGCTAATTATAGAAGCTATACACATAAAGTCAATGTCACATAATTCTCACTTCCCTCCCGCACACAATTATGTGTATACTAAATAATAAAATTGGTTAACTAATAATCAGTGTGGAAAAGGTGGGGTTCTATGATTAAATTACGCGGGCATCATATATTTTGTTTACTCGGGTACCGTGGGATGGGGTATTCCGAAGAGTATACGGCTAATATGACCAATATCCACGACGAACTACGTGAACGGCCTGATACGTTCATTCAAATCATGAAAGGACCTGATTATTTATGTGCGAAGTTTCCTGAAGGACAACCCTATCATTGCGAGGATGACGGAATCTATGTGAGAGATTCGGAAATTTTACACAAGCTTGGATTGAAGGTCAGTGATGTGCTGCCTTGGCGTGAGGTCGAGAGAAGAATTCGGGTGCATGTAGTACCGGAAGATATTGCGGTGGTCTGTGAGACGTGTTCTTGGCGTTCGTATGGGTTTTGTCAGGAAGGGGTCACAGGTGTGATCGAGTCCAATGGTCTGAAGAAAGTGTTGCCAAGCGGAATGGATTAATAAAGTCCATCGGTAGATCAATCTTTCATCGCCCCCTACTCCAACACCTTGGTCATTGTACGATAAAAATTCACACAAAAACGTGCACATCATCCCAATCGATGGTGTGCACGTTTTTTTAGTTAATTCACAAACGAAGTGAAGCCATCCGAAGAATTGAATTTCACTTTGAAGCGTCCATTATCTGAATCCAGATTGAATGTATACTGGTCAAATGTGTACTTCGCATCTGTTACAGGATCCAATTCAATTTGCTGAGTAGTTGTAACATATTTAGCTACCATATTTTTATGTCCAAAAGATGTAAACTCGGCTTCCAACACTTTTTTAGCTTCATTGATCGTCAGCTGGAAGTTCTTCGTCCCGACCTTTGTATACTTCAACGAATTCATCTTCCACTTATTATCTTGTTTTTTAAATTGATAAGCTACGAATCCGCCAACCGTATAGCCATTTTGGAATTCCACTGTGTTTACATTCAATGTAGTGGAATCAGGTTGTGTAAAATCGAAACGTACCAATGGCTCATTATTAATATATGGTAAAACGTTCATATAGCAGTCCTGGCATTTAGGATCGTAGTAACCTTTCAGATCCCCGTCTACTAATGCTTTTGTCGCATTCATACGTAGAGTAGATTCTATATCCGAATATCTCCACTGATTCATCCGGGCGTCGCGCATCGTCTTTTCCAGTTCAAACGTTGTCCGATTGACGAGATCCCACGCTTTACCTTTTGTTACTTTATCCGTAGCTGGACGCGCTTCCTTCACTTTGATGGCTGCGTATAAAAACTGTGCGTAGTGCGCGCGTGTAACGGGTTCGTCCGGCCTGAATTCACCGTCTGGATAACCACTCGAAACTCCACTAGCTTTTAGCGCATTGGCATGTGTGTAACCCCAATGCTCAATATACACATCATAAAATGAATTTTGTTTCGTCATGTATAAATCAAATGCGATATCCAGTACTTTCGCCATTTGAATCCGTGTAATCGGTGCTTCCGGATTGAAATAGCCATCTGTTCCACCACTGAAAATGCCTGCCGCTGTCAATTTCATGATCGAGCTATAGTATGGATGAGTCTTCGGTACATCATAATACGTCACGGCTGTTGTGGCTTGTGGTAATTTCAGTGCTTGATCCAGTAACTTCGCCACGTGTTTACGGGAGATTTGTTCCTTCGGTCTAAATGTGCCGTCCGTATAGCCTCCTATAAAGCCTTTATCCTGTAAATAATGGATCGCTTCATAGTTCGGGTGATTCTTCGACACATCCTTGAATTCCTTTGTTGCTGCTTGGGCAGAACCCAATGATACAAATGAAAGCATAACGATCAATACAGTCCAAACGAAAATCCGACTATTCTTCTTCATAATCTTTCCTCCTCAGTGATTTATTTTGTCGGCTGTTGGTTACTTGTTATTAATATTCTACCAAGTTTCAAATGATTCGTATATATTTATTTACGGAATAATCCAAATATTTTAACTATATTTTTACTATTGTCATAATTCAGATGGAAGTGCCTTAAAACAGCACACTATCAACAGTTTAAGCGACTTAACTTTTTATGGAACTTACTATTTGACCAATAGTTTTTTGTTTGATAGCATGACCATATTATATGGCTTTCGACGGAATTCGACAGTAATAATTTCGCGATTGAAAGAACTGTAGTATACTTAAGAATAGGCTCTTGGCAACGTATATTTTCCCGTGCAATGTTTAACGATTTCATTGGGAATAATTCGCTTCACAACAGTCTACACTTCATTTAAGGTACATGGGAAACTTATTTGTTGTAGGTGCAAGAAATTTCAATCATAATAGAGATAACAACCACCGCAACTGTAGGTCCTCTTGCGTATCGTTTAGAAAATGAAATTCGAAACAATATAAACAGACGGATTTCTCGTCTAATATACTCAAGAAAGGATGGAAACTTTATGAATTTAGCAGCAATTGGTGTACCTGGGCTTATTATCATCTTGGTTATCATCTTGATTCTCTTCGGACCTCGTAAATTGCCTGAAGTCGGATCAGCAGTCGGCAAAACGTTGGCAGAGTTCAAGAAAGCTACAAAAGATATTATGGGTGATGATGAAGAGAAAGACAAAACAACTGTTACCCCTGCCAAGACTATCGAAAACGACAAAAAAGATATTAATTAAGTAGGTGACATGATGGATCCGCATAGTGATCAGAACCGTAAAGATCTCAATTCGTTAGATAAAAAGGAAGAAGCTGCGCTACCCGATCACTCTGCGGAGACTTCTTCCACTACACAATCTGTACCAGAAGAACTAAAACCAGAACCAAAACCGGAAGAGCCTAGAATGCCACCTCCGGAAGAACCAAAAGAGGAAAAGGAAGATGTAGACCCAGCGCTCATCGACCACCTCACGGATCTTCGGAAACAGCTGATCAAAAGTGTCGTTGTATTCCTAGTTTTCTTCATTGCAGTTTTCAGTACGATCAATCTGTGGTTCCCGTACGTTACGCGTGGCTATACACTGATCGTCCTGAGTCCGCTTGAAGTCATTTCGTTCTATACGACGATTTCTGCAGCCATGGCATTCGGTCTATCGGTCCCGTTCGTCTGTCATTTCCTTTGGCAGTTCGTCAAGCCAGGTCTTACGCAGAAAGAGGGTCGCTTCTTAAGCCTCTACTCTCCTGCGATCCTGCTCTTGTTCGTCGGCGGTCTGGCATTTGGTTATTATGTAGTCAATCCTCTGAGCTATAACTTCTTAGTAAAGCTCGGTAAAATGAACTTTGATGTGATGATCACAGCAAAGGAATATGCACGTTTTCTATTGATGACGACGATGCCGATCGGTTTATTGTTCGAACTACCGATCGTCGCGCTATTCTTGTCCGCTATCGGAGTTTTGACGTCAGCCACGATGAAAAAAGTGAGAAAGTGGTCGTATGTAACACTCGGTGTAGTGTCTGCATTGATTACACCTCCTGACTTCTTAAGTCAATTGATCATTTTGATTCCGATGATTGGCTTGTATGAAGCGAGTATTTTCATTGTCACGAAAACAGAAAAACGTTTGGTACCGGATGCCGATGCATCGTAAAGCTATAAAAAAAGAGTTATCCTGAACATCGCACTTGCGATCTAAAGGATAACTCTTTTTCTGTAGTAGAATCGTGTATTTGCGCTTCCGAAAAGACGCTTTTTCTACTCCTCGATTATGTCCTGACCATTCATTGCTCGCTCCATTCCACGATTAAATACTTTAGCAATGTCGATGAACGATTGAAAGTCTTCTGTTGCATAGTCGTTAAGGTTCATTAAATGCTTTCCGTATTCTGCTTCGTCTAGCTTCCTGTGGTATTCATGCACGATTCTACCTTGATCAGTAAGCTCAATAATCAATTCCCGGTAATTATTCGGATTGCGGTATTTAACAGCCAATCCTTTTTTTATAATTTTTTCTACCATTTGCGATACCGCACTTTTAGTACGATTGGTAATCTCAGCAATTTCAGTTGTGGTGATTTTTTTATGATCTCCAATTAAACTGAGTGTATGAACTTCTACCATATACAGTTCATCATCCGTTCCATAAGTTCTCGGAACACTTTCGTAAGAACTGATCATCCGTGACGTTTCATATAAAGTATCCATCAGTTCATTAAACAACTTTTCCCTTTCCAAAATATCACCCCACGACTTGCTTTATTTAGTAAAAATAGCAGTATCTATATTCTAGCATAATCTGTATGAAAACCTCTTTGTGAGGGTAAATAACAGTTGCCCCCATACAGTTAAGGTGCTAAACTTATAAATGAGTAGAGTATTTTGATTAGTACAAAGACACTGACAACATTTAGTTTTTGTCTGTTATCTATCTGTTACTCAACTACAAACAGTAACTGGATAAATCTACTCATCTATCGAATGTATCACCACATCTAGGGAGGAGAAACTATGAACCAAGACACTTTGTATCAAAAATCCAATATGAAACGACTGCCAGAAATGGCCAAGCTGGTACCCGATACCTTTAAGGCATTTGTTGCATTTGATCAGTTGGCGATGGCGGATGGATTGATCCCAAAGAAGACAAAAGAATTGATGGCAATCGCCATTGCACATGTAACAGGTTGTCCTTACTGTATCGATACACACGTAACTTCAGCAAAGAAGCTGGATGTCACGAAAGAAGAACTAGCGGAAGCGGTACTCGTTGCTACGTCTCTAAAGGCAGGTTCTGCTATGGCCCATGGTTTGAATGCCCTCCAATCCTATGATGGTGCAGATAATGAAGATCTTTATAAAAAGTCTAATCTAGGAAGGTTCATGGAATTCAAAGACCTAAGTCCAGAAGCATTCCGTGCATTTAATCAGTTCGATCAAGCAGCTATGAAACCCGGATTGATCGATAGAAAAGATAAAGAACTTATGGCCATCGCTATTGCCCACGTGACGGGTTGTCCATATTGTATCGAAATTCACATTGCCAACGCTAAAAAGATGGATATCTCGAAAGAAGAAGTGGCAGAGGCTATCTTTGTTGCGACGGCACTAAAAGCAGGATCAGCGCTTGCGCATAGTGTAAACGCTCTCAATAGTTTTGATGCATAATGAAAACTCAACCGAACAGAGATGTAGATATGGAAATCATTTTTACTGATCATGCAACGGGAGAAGTGGTCGCTTCATCGGACCTGTAATTCATGTGCAACTATGACAACCGGCGTACCTTATGCATCTGGTACACCGGTTTTTCATTGATTCATCATTCATCTCAGAAACTATACGCAACTATTCGGTGTCCTTATATGAAGTCGCAACACCCTGCCTTCATGCACTTTTTCATCCTGAACGCCACAGTTGCGATCTCAGTCTTTACACAAGGCATGCTACTTATTATATTCCTAGTGCTTTTTTTATTCAAAACCGATCTGAAACTGCTCCATGCAAAAGAATTATACTAGTAAAAAGCAGTGGACAGCCGATTATGCGGCAGTCCACTGCTTTTGTTCTTACTTTACTTTCCTTTGTAGCGCTTTTCCTAAACGATGCAGCGCTTCTTCAAGTGCATCTGTTGGCAGAGCAATATTAATTCGTTCAAATCCATTGCCCTCTTCTCCAAATACGTATCCTTCGTCCGTAAAGAATTCAGCTTCCATATGCAAGAATTCTTCCAACTCTTCGTTCGTCATATCCAGCTCTCGGAAGTCAAGCCACTGAAGATACGTCCCTTCCACTAATGGTGCTTTGATTTGCGGGAAGTTCTCTTTGAAGTATTCATGTACAAGTCGCTGATTGACATCTAGTAGCTTCAATAATTCATCCAGCCATGCTTCAGACTTCGTATACGCTAGTTCGCACGCTTTATACCCTAGGATTCCTACTAGGTCTCCGCGGACGATCCCTAGCTCATGACGGAACTTCTCACGTAATTCCTCGTTCGAAATAATCGTGCTAGAGTTCATCATGCCTGCTAGATTGAATGATTTAGATGGCGCTGTACAGGTGATGAGTAAATCATTCAATTTTTCATTTACAGTGGCTAGCACGGTGTGCGTATAGCCTGGCATAACAAAGTCATACCAAATTTCATCTGAGATTACGTATAGACTATGTTTTACTGCTATTTCTGCTACCTTTTCAAGTTCGTCTCTCTTCCATACGCGGCCTACCGGATTATGCGGACTACAGAAGATCAATATTTTGTTCTTCGGATCAGCAGCCGCCTTTTCAAACGCCTCGAAATCAATTGTGTACTCTCCATCCTGATACAACAGAGGCACATTCACTTCTGTGCGTTTATTATCATCAATGGCTGCACCAAATGGATAGTACACCGGTCGGAAGATAATGACACCGTCTCCTACATTGGTATATGCGCGAATCGCTGTGTAAAAAGCAGGCAAAACGCCAGCCGTATTCACTATCCATTCCTTTTTAATCTCCCAATTATGACGCTTCTTTTGCCAATTGACGACAGCATTCAAAAACCCATCAGTAGGTCCTGTATATCCAAGTACAGCCTCATCCAGATACTCTTTCAACCCTTCAATTACTTCAGGCGGGTTTTTCAGTTCCATATCCGCTACGGATAAAGGTATTACCTCTTCAGACACATCTGGATTCCATTCATACATTTGATTCCACTTCAGTGAACCTGCATTTTTTCTGTTGATTCTAGTTGTAAAATCGTATTTCATAATCAGCACTTCCCTTTTATTGATGTTTACTGTTTACTTCATTAAAAAGTCTACAGCAAATTTAGTTGTTGCCATCACACCGTTTACCAACGCATTTTCGTCTATATCGAATTGATCGTTATGATGTTCCGCACCACTACCGTATTCTTCATCACGCACACCGACAAACACAAATACAATAGGAGAAATCTTTGAATACTTATTAAATGATTCAGACGCAAACCACTTGATATCGTGAACGACGGAGCCTGGTAAAATTTCTTCAAAGCCGTTCTGGGCAAGCTCTGCCAATTGTTTATCATTCATGACGGGATCAGATGCAATTTTAAATATCTCCTTGAATTCCACTCGACAATTATGTGCTTGGGCAGTCAAATCAATTACTTTTTTCATGAGCTCCAATGCTTTTCTTCCCTCATCCATATCATAGAAACGTAAAGAGCCGCCAATATCAATCTTTTCAGGGATAATATTCAGTGCAGTTCCGCCATGTATTTGAGTCAGACCGAGTGTCACGGTCTTTGTTACGTCAATCTGATTGGCCCATGCGTTTGTCAGTCCAACTAAAATATTCGCAGCTGCGAACAATGGGTTGATGGAAAGGTCGGGACGAGAACCATGCCCACTTTTACCATGCACGGCAAAATCAACTAAAATTGCACCTGCCATTCTCGGTCCTTCATCTACGCAGAGTGTACCGCTATCCATGAATGATGCCAAATGGTTTCCATAGATCGCTTCAATGCCCCTGCCTTCAAGATGCTTGATCATAGCATCGATACCACTCCCGATTTCTTCTCCCTCTTCAAAGATGAAGTATATTTTTCCACTTAGAGAGTCTTTCATGCTTTCGAGAATTTTGATAGTGGATAAGACGATGGACATATGCCCGTCATGTCCACATGCATGCATGACATTCTCATTCTTCGAGAAATACTTTCTTGGTCCCGCCATATTCATCGGGTTCTCTGTTACAGGCAGTGCATCAATATCCGCCCGTATGCCAAGTGTCTTCCCTTCCCTACCCGTATCAAGCAAAGCAGTGAATCCTGTACTCCCCGGTACATCTTCAATTACTAATCCCAGCTTCGTAATTTCTTCTTTTAGAAACTTGGATGTTTCGTATTCTTTACTGCTCAACTCCGGACGTTCGTACAAGTATGTTCGCACCTTGATCGTCTCCGGTTCCAGTTCCCTTGCTTTGTTTTTTACATATTCATTTACATTTGTTGAAGTTATCATGTATTTCGTCCTCCCTCAATCTTTTTTATGTTCACTAATTTAAATAGCTCCGCCTGTCCAACCAACAGTGGTCATGATATACAAAATAACAAAGCTTAGAAGTAAGAATAGAATCACAGCAGGCAATACCCAACGAACCCATTTAAAGAATGAAACGCCAGCCAATACACAAGAACCAATCGTCCAACCAAGAACAGGTGATACCATATTCGTGAATCCATCTCCGAACTGGAAAGCTTGAATTGCAACTTGCTTTGTTAGACCTAGTGTTTCAGCAATTGGCTGAATGATCGGTATTAAGATAGCCGCCTTACTTGTAGCCGACGGGACGAGCGGATTGAGTAACGAAACAATCATGGAAATTCCTATTGTCGCGAAACTCTTGTTGATATTCATCAATGGTGCTGTCAACGTAGCAACGATCGTGTCCAAGATATTACCTTGTGTCAAAATCAGTGACATTACGCGAGCCAATCCGATGATGAAGGCTATAAATGCCATGGCAGCTAGGCCTTTCGAGAAGCTTTCGCCTAAATTATCGAATGACATACGAGTCAATAAACCAATTACAATAGCTGTAAGTATATTAATCACAATGATAAAGTTGTAAAGGAACTCGGGATCTCCACCAAACGCGGAGTAACCTATAATCACTAAGTATTGAACAATGAACGCGACCAACGCAAAAATGCTTGTCAATTTAAGTTTTTCTTCCTTGATTTCATCTTCAAGATTGATCTTGCCAATCAAATTGGCTCTCCAGCCATCTTTATACATTAAAGAGGACTGTTCGTTTTTCTGAATCTTTTTGATGTACCGCATTAGATACAATAATCCGATTATCATGAAGAAATTCATGAGCATAAAGCGGACACCAAATCCGGAATAAGGACGAATTTCAATCATCATTTGAGGAATGAATAGCCCCTGTGGTCCGGTACCGAATCCAATCAAAGCTGGGAAAGTTGTAATTCCAATAGCAACAAGTGGATCGAGCTTTAGCTTCTTAGCAAAGATTACACCAATCGGAACCAATGCGATCAATGCGTCACTTCCAGCAAATCCACCGATGTATACGATTAAGATGAACATCGCACTTACAAGAAGACCCAATCCTTTATCCTTCAGTTTGAAAATAGCCCAGTTTAAAATATTATCAATTGCACCCGACGCCAATAAAACGCTGATTGTAGCACCGGCAACTAGTACAAGGAAAATAATAGTACCTGATTGATTCAATCCATCTAGGAACAACATCATCATCTTCCATGGGCTTACAGGCGTTTGATGACCTATATATTCAAACTGGTCTCCTAGTATTACCCCATTTTCATCTACAGCAAAGTTCCCTGCTGGAATTACATATGTAGCCAAACTTGCTAGTAACAATAAGCTGAACATAATCCAGAGTAAGTGAGGCATTTTTAACTTCTTTTTCTTTTTCAGCTCTTCATTTGGCGTTTGTTCCACGTTGACATCATTTGTCATAATGTTTTTCACTCCTTTGATTAGTATCTATTTGAATACGTTGAAAGCAATTTTGTTATTCACTAATAAAACCAACAGCATATTTATCTTAATTACTCTTCGTCACTTAAGCACCTTAACAATGACATAAAAAAATCATTGTAGCTTGTCATTTATCGCTTAAGCACCTTAACTATGTTACGTAGTGAAAGCATTCCCATGCATTTCATCTCCCCTTCGTATGTTTCATTTTTGTAAGCGCTTTCTAATTCTAGACTATTCTGAATACTGAAATCTGTCAATAGCAAATATTCTATTATTTCTATTTTTCTTTTAATACTAATGATTGAGTAAGGAAAAGCGATCCACTGAGTAATTTCAGTGAACCGCTTTTTGATTTGTTGTATCGATTAGGAGACTATATTATAGTTCAGACAACACGATAAACTCTACATAGAATTGAATTCACCTTAGTCTACGATTGTGTAACACACCATCAATACATCAGACCACTATCGGAATGGAACGTCACATGATCGCGACCGATATTGCTATCCACCGTGAACTTATACTGATCTAATGTATAAGGTTCATGAGTGGAATAGTCTTGACTTGTAACTTGAGATTTTGACACGAATTTCACTTGTACCTGTTGGAAACCATGACGCTTATACTCGTCTTCAATCGCAAACTTCGCTTCGTCTACTGTCAGTTGGAAATTCTTAGTCCCCGGATACTCGACATCGTAATCGGCAATTCTCCATTGTCCTTTTTCTCGCGTAAATGCAGCGTGCACAAATCCGCCCGTGTCGTCGTTTATATTTCTGAATTGGATCGTTTCAACATGTAGTACATCTGCGTCGGGTTGCGAGAAATCGAATCGCAAACGTACTTCAGAGTGCAACGGATGATTTACATACTGCAAATAGTCAAACTCTCCTGTATACACTTTTGCAATGACGTCATCCACGTATCTTGCCGTTGCGTATTGAAGAAATTCTGGGCGGGCTTTAGTGAACGTTTGATTGTTCTCTTTGCTTAGCACGAAAACACGTTCAATTGATGAGGTTAATCGATTTAATTTGTCCAAGGCGTCGTCTTTATTCATCTTTGCACCACCCGGCTGAGCAGCTCGTGCGGCAATGGCGCGATTCAGGAATTCCGCATAATGCGCGCGCGTCACTTTGTCATTCGGCTTAAACTGTCCGTTATCCCCTTTCGTTACCCCTTGGGAGAATAATGCATTCGCATGAACATATCCCCAGTGCGTCACAAGTAGATCATAAAAACCCGCATGCTCTGTCATATTGAATTCAAATGCCAAATCCAGCATTTTGGCCATTTGGATACGGGTAACAGAAGCTTCGGGATTAAACTTCCCATTGGAGCCACCTACAATTCCTTGATCATATAACTTCATGATCGGTGTATAATACGCATGACTTTTCGGCACATCTGTAAAAACAGCTTGCGTAGTAGAAGGCTGTGGCAACTTCAGCGCTTTATCCAGCAACACCGCCACATGCTTACGACTTACCGGCTCATTCGGACGAAAAGTCCCGTCAGGATAGCCATTAATGAATCCCGCTTTTTGCATTTCTTGGATTGCTGCATAGTTCGGATGCTTTTTTGATACATCCTTGAACTCTTTTGCGGACGCTTCATTGATTCCGGCATGAACAAACGACAAAGCAAGCAACAGTAACGTCCATAAACCAATCCTGAACATCTTCTTCATGCTTTCACTCCCTTTATATTTTATTCATCGACAGTCTCCTACTACCATACTACCAAGTAACTAACTAGTTTGATATACATTATTAGAATAATCTGTTACTTATCCACTAAAAACGTTCCACTGGGAGTATTCAATCCAGTGGAACGTTTTCGTAGTTGTACATTACAACCTCAAGTGTTGGCTTCCATGTTACCCTCCTACTCCTTTATTCTACTCCGCGCCGGCGTCGACGTAACACGACGAACACACTCACAATAGCTACTGCCAACAATATGCCAAACCCTACCAACCAGCCAACGGAAGGTCTAGCAGATGCCTTTGCGGTATTATTACCCGCCGTACTATTCGCAGCTTCGATCTGAGAGGCATTCGTGTAGACTTTACGATTATTCGACAACACGGCCACAGTCGCCACGTCATCCGTCAACTGTAAGAAATCCACAAGCGGACGGTCAATCTGCGACTCAGCCGTCAATGAATCGATCACCATCATTGCACGATTCGAATTGCCCCACAAACTTCTTTGTATAAAGCTGACCGACTTCGATGAACCTTCCATGAAACCGAGCGCTGCCAGATCCGGCTTACCTGTAGCATACGACACAGCAAGCTCTTTTTGCTTCGCTTTCAACAGCGGTTGCACACTAGGACCACCCATAAATAACGCGTGCTGGCTTTTCAATTCTTCTTCCTTCAATTCTTCGCCATCCGCGAGCTTCCAATTCATCGGGTGTGAATTTACATAGAGCTTGCGATATAAATACAAGAGTTCATCATCAGCGACAGTAGTCTTTGGTAGAACGACTAATGCCTCATCTGCTTCATCCACGAATGGAGATGGGAACTGTGCAATGGAAGGAGAATTCTCGCTATCCGTTTTCTCTTTCGGGAATGTGATAAAACTATCCTTTTCGATATAAATCCAACGATTATGATCCGTCGTCACACATGGGTTTTTCGCCATCAATCCACTGGCCTGCAACTGCAAACTGATCATGCGATTCTCTTTCATTGCACTCTTATCAATCGGCAACTGCACGGAATAGACCCCCTCTTGCGGATCACTCATGTCATCCAAATTTATTGAATGCGGTACATCATTGACGAGTACCGTTAATTCGATAGGTCCTCTAAACACTTCTTCTGTTGCGGTCGTTTCACTTGTATCACGCGCTGAGCGCTTCAGATGCAATTCAAGTACAGCCTGACGATTTTTATCCATGGCGAACGGTGTGTAATGAAAAAATTGCTGGCTCTCACGATTCGAACCATTCAGTGTTATATCTTCTATGCCGAATTGACTGAGTTTCACTGTGTTTCCCGTCTCTTTGGAATGACGAACCGGCATCGTACGAACGCGGAACTGTCTACCTGTCATCTGTTCATATAACTTCGGTTCTGTCAGTACAGAGACTCTTTCCCCTAGCGCTGCTGGAGTTTCTGAAATAGCGAGTAATGCGTCGACTTGACCCTCGCCGTCCGTTATGGTTTCGTAGGACAAAATCATGGAATTTTCAACCGCTGTTAAAGAAGCTTGTTTTAGTAGACTCTTCATAGCGGAGCTTGAGAATTCATCTATAGCACCCATAATTATCACATTTGACGATAATGATTCCACATCATCTTCGCGCTTGATTTGTATAGGGAATTTCTCGTCTGTCGATTCAGACAAGAACGCACCTACCTTTAATGCGCTGTCGAGCGTCTCGACCGATGCTTTCTGCGGAATGATAATCGCGACGGGGTACTTCCCTTTCCCAATGAATGCTGCAGGATAGTCCGCCAAGTATCTGTCAGACGGTTGCTGTCCACTTAGTTGTAAATAGGAATCTACTTGAATCGCCAACCAGTTAGCGGATGTGCCTTGTTCTACACAAATGCCTTCCTTGATGACGCCGTAAAATTGTACCGTTATTTCGTGCACTCCTTGCGTAAGCGCTTCTTTCTGTAACGGAATCACCAACTCTTTGGATTCCTTCTCTCCATTTAATGGCTGCGAAGTGATCGGCTTGCCATCGACTTGCACAGTGAGCGACGAAGGAGCCATCAATAGCTCAGAATTTTGAAAGCGCAAAACGAATTCCTGATCTCGTTCCGTACTATCTGATTTCATCTCATAGAAGAACGACACTTGTTGTTCAGGCCCCTGTAATTCAATGACTTTATTCGTTATAGGTTGCCGCGTTGTTGTCGAACGGTCTGCGTCAATCTGAATTTGTTCTATACGAAGAGACGCTTCACTGTCGGTAGCCGTGAATGTAAACGTCAAAGCCAACGCCAACAGCAACATGAGTACTGGTTTCATCGTCATTCCCCCGGTTTCTTGCGGACATAGCGCTCCGTCTTATACCAACGCGCTTCTTGCCCGAGAATCATTCGTTTCGTTTCTAGAAAAAGCGCATGCATGACAAGGATAATCCACATCTGCGAATACGTGAAATACATCAAAAAGATATAAAAGAAGTTTTTGCGGGTCATTTCGGTTCGTTCAATGCTCAACGCAATCGTCACTTCCGCAATGAATAGTAAGAACGCGAGTCCCCATAATACAAGCGCGACATTTCCGATACCTAACTGGATATCGAAGAACAGACTGGCGACGAAGATCGTATTCGAAATGATGACACCCAAGAAGAATAAGAAGTAAGTAAAGAAGAAATAAAACAGGTCAAAGACGATGCGTTTACGTTTTAATTTAAAAAGCTGTGTCATGAATTTCAGCACGACGTATTGATTGCCACGCGCCCAGCGTAAGCGTTGATTCCACCAAACCTTCAGCGTTTCAGGCTCCTGTTCCCATGTGACTGCTTTTGGGAAGAAGCGAATGTGATAGCCAAGATTATAGACACGGATCGTCAGCTCAGTATCCTCTGCCATCGCTTTGACGTCCCAGCCACCAAGCTGCTCCATGATAGATCGGCGAATGGCGAAGTTCGTACCGGGAATCGTCGCCACTTTAAACCATCTCCAGCGTCCAGCCTGTGCCATCCACTGAAAGCAAATTGTTTCGATATTAATGAAACGCGTCAGCCATGTTTCTTTCGCATTGATGACACGGAATTTCCCGACAACAGCACCCGCCTTCGGATCATTCAGCAGCCCCATGACCAAATACCAAACCGCCATCCGTTCGGGCGTATTATCGGCATCATAAACCGCTATAAATTCGCTTTCCGACTGAGCCAGCGCTTCATTTAGCGCAGAAGACTTACCGATTCCTTTATTCGGTGGTTCTGTTACAACCATACGAATGAAAGGAAACTTCTCCGTAAATTCTTGTACAATTTCTCCCGTTCTATCGGATGAATTATCATTGATGACGATCACATCAAGCTTATCTTTCGGATAATAAAGTCGTGACATCGCCTTTAGCGTCTGTGCAATGACAACTTCTTCATTATGTGCAGGAATAAAAACTGCGACAGTTGGCAGCTCTCCCATGTTTTTTTCCCATTGCGGAATGACTTTTTCAAATGAACGATAATGCCGATACCCGCCTTGCATGAGGAACATATGATAAAGCAACATGATCCAGATTAATGATAACGATGTATAAAACAGTATATTAATCAAGCTGATCACGCTCCTCAAACAGACGTTTTTTTAATCGTAACCGCAGACTGAGCACATACACCGCAAACGCTACTAGAAATAACACAACCACGACGACGATCACCCAGAGCGATGCATTGACTGGATTTTCCTTAATCGTCTTCACCAGCTTCTGCCGTTTTGTAATAGTGGACGTGGATTGTACGCCTTCTTCTGTGTAGCGAATTTTACTATCAGGTGTTTGCACGCTAAGATTCATTTGGGAAAATTCCACCCACTCCATGCCAGGCACCGATTCCATAAGCCGAACCATTTCAGGCAAATACGATGCACCGATATAGGTGTGATACAATCCGCCGATTGCTGAACCAGGTACCGCTTGCACGTTCCTTATAGTTTGCTCCATGTCTTCAAACGGCTCCGACTTATCTACATTGACATAACCGATTGTTTCCGGGTACAGCGTCATGCCCGACAATCTTCCCGGCTTTGTGATAAATAGTGGCATATTGATCAAGCGGCCGTCCGTATCGCTCACTTGCATCCTGCCGAACATCGCATTAAAGTACTCGGAAGTAGCTACGTATCCATTCGCACTCATCGTATACTGCGGAATTTCCACACCTAACGGATAAAGCCCAACGTCTAGCAGACTTTCAATTGAGAGTCGCTGTTTTGTATGAACTATATTTGATTCTGCCTGTAGATCTGCCGCGCGATAGTTCGCATAGGCTTGATCCGACGAAAATAGGGTAGGAGGTTGAATAGGTGACGGCAAGTCGTCGATCGGTGAAGCGCCAATCTGTTGATTCAGCTTCATATCCCAAAATTCGTAACCGATAAACTGTTCATTTAAACGGTAGCTATGATTATAGCCATTGACAATCACGATACCGCCGCTTGCCTGAAGTGATTTCAATTCTTCTACTAACTCTTTATTGGAAGACAAATCCACCTTTTCAGAGGTCTTTGCGTTCACATGCACTGGCCTGACGGATAGGATGAAAGGAATGTCACGCTCCGCCAAATACCTTCCCGCTTCTCGAATATCTTGAACTTTAGAAATCGGCGTAATGCCTTCAAGCTGAATATATGTTGGATGTGTCGGCGGCGGCTTTATATCAAAAACATCATAGAGCGCACGTGACAAAATATACTTTTCTTCTGTGCTGAATGCGGTTGTAGCAATAAATGAAATATTTTCATGCTGCACGATGAATGGTATACGTTGTTCAATTGTTTCTGCTTCCGCTAGTCGTGTCGCATTTTTCGGCGGACTCGCGTGGACAATGGATTTCACTGCATCGAGCAGTTGCCCTTCGACACTAGCGATGCGTTGATCCTCCTGGAAATCCCACTTTTGAAACTGTGGCAGTTGATCCGCATTATATCCAAATGCCAGTACCGTTCCGTTGAACTGCCGCATTTCGCGCTGTAGATTTTCTGGAATTGTCCCGATGGTATCGCCGAATAGCACGACATGTTGGTAGGCTTCTACAGTCCCCGGCTCGATGTCTTCAGCTGCAATCACATCGATCGCGTCGACGAAAGCCGTTAGATTCGCTTCCGCCATAACAACACGGTCATTCATTTCTCCGTTAGCAGTCATATACAGCAATAAAAGACGATCAGATGAATCCGCTTGTGCGGGAATAGGAATCAGCAACAGCACGAACGACACGAAAACTAGAAGTTTATAGTTCACGAGCCAACATCTCACTTTCCAGTCGCTCAATCAATTCCACATGCCCTCGCATGTTCTTCTCTTTCATGTACATTTCATGCGCTACACGAAACGTCAGTGTGACATACTTCTCATTAAGTAATTGATGATTTTGTAGCGACTTCCTTAACTTTTCATACACGATATCAATGGACCCATCATCCGTATGTGTTAGCAATAGAGCAAAGCGATCGTCGTCGTAGCGGAACTTCCTATCCGTTAAACGGATGACGGACTGCATATGATCCGCGAGAGAAGCTAGCAAATACATGTGCTCTTTGTCTCCGTAAAGATTATGGAATTCTTCAAGGAAATCCATCTTTAATACGATGAGCGTAAACGCGCCGCCATACCGATTGGTTCTAGCAACCTCCATGTCTAGTTCACTTTCCATACGATGACGATTATCGAAACCTGTTTCAGAATCCACAGCAACCAACTCCCGCAATTCCTTCTCCGATTTACGTGTATAGTGATTCTGTTGGACGATTTGATCATGAATGACACCCGCCACTAGAATTGTCAACAACAGCACAAAGCCGAAAATCAGCAACTCTGCCAACGAAACCGTCAATGGTCTAATGAATGTATCCGGCCGTAAAAAGAGTATGATCAACAACGTGCCCATGATGAAAATGGAAAACACACTGCCCATCAACGCAATGACCGGACCCGCTAGAAGCGCCAAAACCGTCAGTAACAGTAAGAAAACGGACAGCAACATTCCCGTCTGCCCTTGTTGCACAAAGTAAAATACCGCAGCTTGCATGCCGATTACTAAAAATGAAAGCGACAGCAGTGTTTTAGTTTCTTGCTTAAAAAATCCCTTCATCATACCCCTTCCTTTCAGCAATCAAGGCTAAAAGATTATCAAACGGATGCGTACTTTTTGAAGCTACATCAATATAACCTCCGTAATAAGGCTGTTTCGAATCCGTTTGCTGCATCGCTTTCATATTTTTATAAAGCGCAACCGCCAACTCATCCTCTTTAGTTTCAATCGCAAGTAGAATCGCCAGCGCATAGACCGATACAGCTTCAAACTCCACTATGGGCTTTCCTTCATTCAGATCATATCGACCGAATAACTTCCCTTCATCCGCGTATGTCTGACGGACAAATTCCACTAATTTAGAAACGTCCCCTTCCCACTGCGCACGATGATAGCCCATATATAGCTGATCGATCATATTCGCTTCTGTTTCAAATATATAACTATGCGTCGACAGGTCGTATGTTTTGGGCAAAAAGCCGAGAGAGTTATTTGGCGCGTTCGTTAATAATGAACGTGTTTGCTCATACGCCTCCTTGTCGCAGGCTTTCATTTTGTCTACTGCAGATGGAATTAAATAGCTCAGCGTGAGTTGTTGTCCTTGTTCCTTCGTTTTCACATCTACAAAATCAACGAATATATTTTGATTGATTTGATAATCCACAAGTGCGTTTTCTATTTTCTTTGCTACTGTAAGATAGGAAGAATCCGACCACTTCTCTTCCGCATCATAGAGAGCATTCATAATCCGTATATCGTCAATGAAGGCGTTGGCAGTGGCTTTCTTTTTCCCTTTCACTTCCCAAGCGATCAATCCATCAGGCGTCATAAAGTACTTTTTCAGCACATCCACTTGTTGATCAAAAGATACTTGATCATCCGCGAGCACTAGATATTCCATCCATAAACCTACCGTCTCAGATAAGTACTCCTCTTTCCGTGATGTCAAACCCGTCGCAATTCTTCCATCGGTCTTCATTAAGTGATGCCGGACGAATTGTTCAGTCGACGGAGCATCTTCCTGACTAATAGGCGGCTTACTAGTAAAGAGCGTGTAATATTTGAGTCCTAGTAACGCCAATAACACAATAGCTAAAATCCCTATCCATTTTTTCATGTTACACGCCCTCTCTATCATTTAATTAATACTCGGTACCATATGCTTGTTAATTAAATACATGACTACTTATGCTAAATAGTTTATGAGGATGGAACTACTATTTCATTCAAATTATGAAGTCCTTTCCTTTTAGTCGATTATTATATACTATAATTTGGAATCGCATGAAGGTTACTAAGTAGTATCATTGTGACTATATGTCTTTATGCTAAAAAATAGTATAGAAACTGAGCAACTATTCAGCAAAGAAAAAACTCCTACAATCCACTTTCTTGTGGTGTAGGAGTTTTTCTCTTAGTCTATCCATAGATTTGGATCAGTACGTAAAGCCATCGTCTGAATTCACAACAACCGTTTCCCGACCGTCTTCCGTGTCTACAGTGAATTTATATTCAGTAAATGGATACTTTTCTTTCGTTGCATAATCTTCGCCTGTCTTTTTCGCTTGTGAAACATACGTTACCTTAACCTTTGAAGAGTAGCGATAATTCATTTCCACTACACGCTTAGCTTCTTCTTTCGTCAGTTCAAAATTCTTTTTCCCAACGTCCTCACCTGAATAATCGTCCATTTTCCATATACCTGATTCATTCTTGAACACGTAATGAACATAACTAGCAGACGATAACATATTACGTAATGAAATCGTGTGCACTTGAAGTGTCTTGGCATCTGGTTGCGTATATTCGAAACGCAGTGAAGGTTCAATTGTTAAATCTGGGAATAAAAATGAATCACAATGTGTACATACATCCGGGTAATCGTCCTTTAACAACCCCTCGACAAATGCTTTTGTAGCATAAGGCAACTGCTTTGAA
This sequence comes from Sporosarcina sp. P26b, assembly GCF_002743245.1. Lineage (NCBI taxonomy): Bacteria > Bacillati > Bacillota > Bacilli > Caryophanales > Caryophanaceae > Sporosarcina > Sporosarcina sp. P26b. The sequence goes on along the minus strand of NZ_PDYW01000005.1, from coordinate 147,162 downwards.
CGAAGCTGGCTGTATGTTTGCTTATCCAACTTTCCTTGAACGCGAATTCCTTCAATCACAACAGGAAGGCGCATAGTCAAATCAACGGCTTTTTCTTTACTAACCACACTACTAGAAGGCGTTTTCCCCACTTTCATAGCGCGATATAAAAACTCCGCATAATGCGCACGTGTAACGGATTGATTCGGTAAGAACTTTCCGTTATCGCCTTTCGTTACGCCATTGGCATACAGCGCACTTGCATGGACGTATCCCCAGTGCAAGAAGTTTAGATCTTCAAAAATTGCAGGTTCTTTCATATTAAAGTCAAATGCCAAATCGAGCATCTTCGCCATCTGGATTCGTGTAATGGATGCATTCGGATTAAACTTCTTGTCCAGTCCTCCACTAATGATTCCCTTGTTGTATAACTTCATGATGGGCGTATAGTACATATGGTTTTTCGGCACATCGGCAAAAACCAATTTATCCGTTGGCGGTTGCGGGAACTTCAACACTTGATCAAGCAACGAGGCGACGTGTTGACGACTGACTGGTTCACTTGGGCGGAACGTTCCATCAGGATACCCATTGATATAGCCCGCTTTTTGCATCTCTTGAATGGCCGTGTAGTTCGGATGCTTCTTCGATACATCTTTGAACTCTTTCGCCGACGCTTCATTGGAATCTGCATAAACTAGCGATAAAGCCAACATGCACGCTGTCCATACTAGAACTCGTAAAGTTTTTTTCATACTCTTCCACTCCCTTAATAGTTAGTAGACTAGTCATGACTAGTTATTTACATAATACCAATGAACATCCTATTATTGTAGGGTATTTAGAACGCTTTGTAGAGGATCTATAACAGAAAAATCCACTCAATCATAAAATCATGATCAAATGGATTCCTATCATCCTCGTAAATAACTCAACGCCTGAATGGTATTCTGCAAACTCCGCATAATATGTGCGCGCATCGCTGTTTCAGCGCCTTCTGCATTTCCGCTAGTTACGAAATTCATAATTTCTTCATGCTCATCAACTGGCTTCGTCGCTGGATACTCAGGATCTTTATACACCCCGACACGACGATATCTCGCCAATCTGCTTTTAATCTGGCGCAGCATATTGACTGCGGTTTGATTGTCGCTATGCACTTCGAGGATATTATGAAACTCGTTTCCATAACGGACAACGTCGGCTTGTCGCCCACTTTCTGCTGCATTACGCATCAGCAGCATTACGTCTTGCAAGTTATGAACGATGTCTTCTTTTGAAGGATGTGCAGCAATATGGATGGTCGCTAGACGTGCGATGAGCCCTTCCAGAATTTCCCGTACGTAGAAGATCTCTTCTGCTTCCTTTTTTGATAATGCCGCTACGTGGATCCTGCCTGTTGTTTTTTTATAGACTAATCCTTCGAGCTCCAATCGATACAAAGCTTGTCGCAACGGAGTTCTACTTACCTGAAACTCCGTGGACAACACTTCTTCGATTAAATGTTCATTCGGCTCATAGGCCATCTCTACAATTTTCTCTTTAATCGCTTCATATACTGTATCTATTGTGGAGTTTTTCTTGTTTGTCATCATACGATCGACACCTGCCGTTATCTGGATTTACTTGTATAAATCGTCCAGTACGGTTTTGGAAATCGTTTCATCCAATTCTTCGTACTGATCATATAAAATTGTATCATATAACTCTTTTCGTGTTTGCATATCTCCCAACAAAGCAGACTGCGTACCTGTTTCATACAATTCTTTATACAGGCGTTCAATTGCTTTCGCCGCAATTCGCAATGAAGTCACAGGATAAATCACCATCTTATACCCCATATCTTCGAACTGTTCTGCTGTATACATAGGCGTTCTGCCAAACTCAGTCATGTTCGCAAGCAATGGCAATTTCGTCTGATCGTAGAAGTTTCTAAACTCTTCTTCCGTCTTCATCGCTTCCGGGAAAATGATATCCGCTCCTGCGTCATGATACATTTTTGCGCGCTCGATCGCCGCATCAAAGCCTTCCACACCATTCGCATCTGTTCTAGCAACGATGACTAAATCCGCGTCTGCTTTACGTGCCGCTTTAATCTTCTGGACCATTTCTTCAGCCGTCACCAATTTCTTTCCATTTAAATGACCACATTTCTTCGGAAGATCCTGGTCTTCGATTTGAATCGCAGCCGCCCCTGCTTCAACCATTTCATAGACTGTGCGCGTGACATTCAAGATGCTTCCGAAACCTGTATCAACGTCCACAAGCATCGGCATGCCAGTAGCACGTGTGATTTCACGTGTACGTTGCGATAATTCATTTAATGTCACGATTCCAAGATCCGGCATACCGAGACTTGCTGTTAACGCGGCACCTGATAAATAAATCATGCCAAAGCCTTGTTTCTGTGCAAGCAATGCAGCCATTGCATCATGCGCTCCTGGAATCTTAATGATCCCCTTTTCATTCTCAAGCATTTCTCTCAACTGGACTACCGGATGTTCTTTCTTATCACGTACTAACCAACTCATCGTAATTCCTCCTCTTTAATTTGGGATATATAAATTCCCATCCATTATTCTTCTCGCTGTTCGATCTAAGCCTACATATAAGATGTCTTCAGAGTCAGGATCTTTCCCCACACGAATTTCGGCTACCCCTTCCGGATGTCCGACTCGGATCACTTGGTCTTGAATATCTTTATCCACAGTGGATAACTCATAAGGAATCGTATCTTTTAATACACATGACGCCGCTATATTTAATAATCCACTGACCGCAAATGTCCGATGCATTTTTTTCATCGACACCATACGTGCCAGTATATCGATCTCTTCTTTTCTGATGAGTTTGCCACCAGACGTTTTGTAATCCTGTGGCGCTGCGACATAAGCGACTTTCGGTATGGCCGGATACAAATCACGCGCATCTTGCACCGTATCCGCAAGACCAGCAGAAACGGTGCCGATCTCCCGTATCGTTTCAAGCCGTTGCAAAATTTCAGGATGGTTCGTAATTTCTGCGTTTAATTCAGTCCCTGTCAATGAAAGATCATTCGCTTTCACATAAACGAACGGGTTGACGATATCGACGAATGAAAACTCCATTTCATCACTAGTTTTCCTAGCTCCGACGGGCAATGTGCTGCCTGTCTTCCCGCCACCTGGGTTCAGAATAGAAACAACATACTTCGCACCTGGAGATTTGATGCCCGAGATGGAATAGTCGCCCATAACTTTTGCTTTTCCTTCTATAAGAGGTACATCGATTTCGATCAACTTTTCCACATTCGTGCTCCAAGCTTTCACGACTATACGCTCTGCCCCGTCTGCAACATCTACTAAATTTTCATCTACCGCAAAGGCTCCAACCGCCGCCATCAAGTTCCCACAAGTTCCTTCATAGTCGATTGTATCATCGCCAATCCCCAATTGTATAAATGTATACAATATATCCGATGAAGAATCTGGACTCTTTTCTATGATGACTACTTTGCTCGTATGTGACGTAGCTGCACCTAGGCCATCAATCTGAGATGCATCTTCTGAACCAATGCCTTTTAAAAATATTTTATTCCGTATGGATGGATCTTCAGGTAAATCCTGCTTATGAAAAAACAAGCCACGACTTGTACCGCCACGATAGATAATACATGGAACTGTAAATTGATCCATTTTGTAACCACCTTTCCTTTTCATTTATAAATCAAGCATACAATATTGTATACAGTTATACAATATCGCAACTTAATTATGTCCAAAACTTTCAATCACTATGTATGGTGATTATAACAAAATAGGTTCATTCTATCGTTAGTAGAATGAGGGATACTATGATTATTATCATAATAAAAATACACCTACATAGTAGATGTATTTTTATAGTAATTACTTTTCGCTTAACCTTTCAATTAACTCAGCTAGAAGATTTGTTCTTTCTACTAGGGTAGGTACTTCTAAATATTCGTCTACACTGTGTGGGTTTCCCCCGACTGGACCTAATCCGTCGACTGTAGGAACACCAAGTGCAGAAGTAAAGGACGCGTCCGATCCTCCACCAGTACCTATATCCGTTATATTTATTCCTACTTTGTTTCCAACTTCCCTGATAATATCTAGGAAACTAATCGTTTCATCATTTTTTACCATTGGTGGGCGATTTAATCCACCCGTTAACTCGATAGTTGTACCTTCAACATCTGATTTCGAACAGATTTCACGAATCTTTTCATCTATAAACTCGGCCTGTTCAATTTTACTGATTCTAACGTCCACATGCGCTACAGCAGAAGGCGCAATTGTATTTACAGAATCTCCACCTTCAATGAGACCTACACTGACATTTATACCTTCATCATGATTAGTTAGTGCGTGTAACTGGAGTACTTTATATGCAACTTCTTCAATTGCACTAATTCCATTTTGCGGTTCTATTCCTGAGTGAGCAGCTTTTCCCTTCACAAATAAAGTATATCTGCCCCCACCCCTACGTGAACTAACTAATGAACCATCTTTTCTAGCCGGTTCCATAATTAAAGCATACTTCTTCCCTTTCGCTTCCTGCTCGATCAGATGACGCGAAGTACCAGAACCTATTTCTTCATCGCTGTTCAATACAATACGAACGTCTTTGAAACTTTGTTTGTTATTCTCTTTCAATGCCTTTATAGCGTAAAGCAGGGCAACTTGACTCGACTTCATATCAATGACACCTGGCCCATACGCTCGCTCATTTTCTATCTTAAATGGTCTTTCACTCGCTGTGCCATCTTTAAAAACAGTATCCATATGCGCTACAGCAATTAAGTTCGTTTCCTTAGAATCACTATGCCGAATCAGTAGATTATTACCATTATTCTCTTCCTTTACTACCTCTACAGTAAAATTAAGTTTCTTATATTCTTCGCTCAGAATTCTACCTACCTCATCGATACCATCTTTGTTATGAGATCCAGAATCGATATTTACAAGTCTTTCAATTAATGCAAGCATTTCATGTTCTTTGTCGACTAAGTAGTTCTTCACAGATTTCATTCCCTTCAATTAATTACTTATAATATTCTCCACATTTAACGGGAAATGACACGCCACTAAATGATTTGTCTCTCTCTCTATCAATGCCGGTTCATCTACTTTACATTTATCTTGTGCGAATGGGCACCTTGTATGGAATCTACAACCAGAAGGTAAATCCACGTTACTTGGCATATCGCCTTCCAAAATGATACGTTCTCTAGTATCCCTACTAAAAGGATCTGGCAGGGGAACTGCTGAAACTAAGCTTACTGTGTATGGATGCATTGGTCGATTGAACAATTTATCTTTTGTTGTGATTTCTACAATTTTCCCTAAATACATAACTGCGATACGGTCACTAATATACTTTACAGCAGGCAATCCGTGTGCAATGAAAATGAATGTTAAGTTAAATTCCTTCTGAAGACTGATTAATAAATTCAAAACCTGCGCTTGAATGGATACATCCAATGCAGAAACAGGTTCATCACAAATAATTAATTTCGGGCGCAATGCTATGGCTCTGGCGATTCCTATCCTTTGCCTTTGTCCACCACTAAACTCGTGTGGGTAACGTCTAGCGTAAGATCGATCTAATCCTACAGCATCCATTAGTTGATAAACTTCATCTCGTAGTTGTTTTCTACTCAACTTTTTATGTGTTTTTAATGGCTCTGCAATAATATCATTAACACGCATTCTTGGATTCAATGAAGAAAATGGATCCTGAAATATCATTTGTATATCTGCTCGCATCTTTCTAAATTGTTCCGTATTTAACGAATCCATATCTTGTCCATTAAAGACAATAGTTCCTTCTGTCTTTTCAAGCAAATGAATTAGTAAATTTCCAGTCGTTGATTTACCGCAGCCTGACTCCCCTACAATACCTAGAGTCTCTCCTTCAATTACTGTGAAATCAATGCCATCTACTGCCTTCAAAGTCTTTTTAGATCGCAGACCGTCTGGAACTTCAAAATGCTTTTTTAAGTTCTTTACTTCAAGTAGAACCTTTTTATCTATTAGAGGCACTGTTTGTATGTTAGTCATTTAAATAGCAGCCTCCTTATCATTATACAACCAGCATCTGACATCCTGATCGGCTAGGCCTTCTATTTTATCCAAAGTAGGTTCTTGTGCAATACAAATATCCATTGCAAATGGACAACGCGGATGGAATTTACATCCTTTTGGCATAGAATCAGGAGTAGGAACAGTTCCCTTTATAGACTCTAGCTTTTCGTCCGAGTCAAAGAATTTTGGTGTACTGTCAAGTAAACCTTTTGTATATGGATGTTTCGGACTACTGAATAATGTGAATACGTCTGTGTATTCTACTACTTGGCCTGCATACATAACGACTACCTTATCAGCCATTTCGGCAACTACACCCAAGTCATGGGTAATCAATAAGATTGCTGTATCTTCTTCTTTGGCTAAGTCTTTCATTAGCTTTAAGATCTGCGCTTGTATTGTTACGTCTAACGCAGTTGTCGGCTCATCGGCAATAAGTAGCTTGGGCTGACATGACAATGCAATTGCAATCATTACACGTTGTCTCATACCACCACTTAGTGTGTGAGGAAAGGAATCATAGACTTTATCCGCCCGTGGAATCCCAACATGGTTCAGCATTTCAATACTTCTTTTTTTTGCTTCTTTCTTATCCACATTCTGGTGTAACTTGATAGATTCAGAAATTTGATTACCTATTGTGAACAACGGATTTAAAGAACTCAGTGGTTCTTGAAAGACCATTGCAATATCGTTACCGCGTAACTTTCGATATTCTTTATTACTCACTTTTGTTAGATCTTTATTCTGAAATAAAATTTCTCCGTCTTCCACTTTTCCGGGAGGCTCAATTAATCCCATGATGGATAGTGAAGTAACACTCTTTCCAGATCCCGACTCCCCAACAATAGCGAGGGTTTCCCCTTCTTTAACTTCAAATGAAACACCGTTTACAGAAGGTATTAAACCATGTTCTGTTCTGAAATACGTATGCAGATTTTTCACTTTTAATAATGTATTGTCCTTCATTGGTTTACCTCCTTAACTTCGACCTTGTGAACGGGGATCAAGCACATCACGTAACCAGTCCCCCAAGAAAATAATACCTAGAACCGTTACGGTGATGGCAATGCCCGGGAACGTAGCCAACCACCAACTAGTTGCCAAGTAATCTCGTCCATCGCTTAATATTCCTCCCCACGAAACAGTAGGAGGCTGTACGCCAAGTCCTAAGAAACTAAGAGAGGCTTCTAATATAATTGTCGTGGCAACACTTAATGTGGAGATGACAATAAATGAAGAGATAACATTCGGCAAAACATGTCTGCCTATAATTTTATTGTTCTTCACACCCATTGAACGGGCTGCCTTAACAAATTCTCTTTCCTTAATAGAGAGTGTCTCTCCTCTAACAATTCGTGCGTAGGCAACCCAATTCGTTACCCCCAATACAACAATCAATGTAGGGACACTTGGACCAAAAACACTTAAGAATACAAGCGCAAATAGAATATTCGGGATAGAGAGAAATGAGTCTACTAGTCTCATTAAAACTGTATCTAGCCATCCGCCATAATATCCTGCAAATAAACCTACGATTACCCCAATAATTCCAGCGAGTATTACGGAGGCAACACCAACTAATAAAGACACTCTAGAACCGTAAATAATTCTACTTAGTATATCCCGACCTAAATTATCTGTACCCAACACATTCGCAATGCTTCCACCATCCAACCAAAAAGGCGGCTTTAATATCTTAGTAGGATCGATCAAAGCAGGATCATATGGCGCTAAAACATTTGCAAAAGCAGCTACAAATATAACGGCTAATACAATCAACATCCCCACCGTTCCCGTCTTACTTTTCAACAACATTCTAATCCATCTTTGGAAACTACTTTTCTTTACCGACTGTGTTGTTTGTTCAGAGCCATTTATCGCAGGATTATGTAAATTAGACATGAATTCACCTCTTAGTTATATTTAATCCGAGGATCTAAAACTCTATATAAAATATCAGCTATTAGATTCGACAAGATAACAAGAACTGCTATGACAAAGACACTTGCTTGCACGATTGCCATATCTCTTGTATTCACAGCTTGTATTAATAATTGACCCAAACCTGGCCACGAAAATACTGTTTCTGTAATTAATGTTCCTCCTACAAGCGTAGAAGTTTGTAATGCAGTAATTGTAATGACGGGAATTAGTGAGTTTCTAAATGCATGCTTATACACAACAAAGAAATTCCGAATCCCTTTACTTTTTGCTGTTCTTACGTAATCTTGACTCAATGTTTCCACCATACTTGAACGGATGAGTCTCGTCATTTCTGCCGCTATTCCAGTACCTAGCGTAATAGCAGGTAAGACTAAGTGAGCTAACGTTCCCCTACCGGAAACTGGCAGCCACCCTAGTGTTACAGAAAATAATAAAATTAGCATAATTCCCAACCAGAAGTTAGGCATTGCTTTACCAAGTACTGCACCACCAGTTGCAAATAAATCAATAGAAGTATTCTTTTTCGTGGCAGACCATATTCCAAGTGGTATCGCAATAATAATAGCCAGTAATAGTGCTGCTACACCGAGTTCTAATGTGGCTGGCAGCCTCTCTAATACTAAAGGTAATGCATCCGTATTGTATTTAAAGGATTGACCAAAATCACCTTGTACTAGATTTAACATATACTTTCCGTATTGGACGACAAAAGGTTGATCTAACCCAAGCGCGGCTTCGAGTGCAATAATATCCTCAGTAGAAGCGTCTTCAGGAAGCATAAGAGCAACAGGATTACCTGCAACAAATACAAGAGTAAATACAATAAAAGATATAATTAGAAGAACAGGTATTATTTCCAGTATTCTTCTCAGCAAGAATTTAACCATTGCTTTCCTCCTTCTTAAATAAACTAGGGGTCAGGGTATACAGCTCCCCTAACCCCCAGTAGATTATTTAGTTTCGTTTGATATTCGGTACGTAAATCATTTCATCTTTTGTTGGTTCAAAGTTCACACGATCACTAACGCCTGTATTTATGGATTCCTGATATAGAATTACGTGAGGCACGTCTTCAGCAGCAATTTCTTCGATTTTCTGAATTTGCTCTTCGCGTGTCTTCTCATCCATGTTTACAGCTGATTGATCAAGCAATTCTTCGATTTCATCATTCTTGTAGTCTGTTTCCCCTTCGAAACGTTCCGCGCGGTACCAATCTACCGAATACGCTCCATCAAACATTGAGTTACCTAACCCCAGTAAGTAAGCATCGCCGTTCTTTTTCGCAGTACGCATCTCTACAAAGTTACTCCACTCCATGAATTCCAGTTTCGCTGTTATACCTACTTGTGAAAGCATTCCTACAATCATTTCGGATACTTCAGCATCTTGTAAATAACGTCCACGTGGTGATTGGAACGTCATTTCAAATCCATCTTCATACCCTGCTTCTTTCAGTAACTCCTTGGCTTTATCAATATTATAGTTGTACGTATCATACAAATCCGGGTTGTGACCAAAGTTTCCTGGGCCAACTCTTGTACGCGTTGGAACTCCTCCGCCTTTTAATGCATGTTCTGCTAAAGCTGCATTATCAATAGCATAGTCAATAGCTTTTCTAACTCGAACATCAGAAGTCGGATAACCTTCTGTTGATCTTAACATTAGCAAAAGTGTACGATTGGAAACTTCTGTTTTCATTGAAGTACCATCGTTGTCATTAACACGGTCCCAATCACTTGGTGGGATATTGGTTGCAATATCAACACCACCAGTTAATAATTCTGAAACACGTGTTGAATTTTCGGGAATAACACGGAATACTACTTCATCCCACTCATCGACTTTACCGTCGTAATAATCTTCAAATGGCTCTAGAACCACTCTGTCGTCTCTAACCCATTGTTTAAACTTGTATGGCCCTGTACCTACTGGATTTGAGAGATAGTGATCCCATCCATTCTCATCAATATAGTTTTTAGGTAACATACCAGATCCTAGTCTGGACAATCTATGGAATAATGATGGCTCAGGATCATGTGTAATTACATTGAAAGTCAAATCATCTATTACTTCAACTTCTTTAATTTGCTTATAGTTAGCATGTTCTTTTAGCTTTTCATCTGTTGCTACTCTTTCAAGTGTAAACTTCACGTCTTCTGAAGTTAAATCATCTCCATTATGAAACTTCACACCTTCTTTTAACTTCATTTTAACTGTAAGTTCATCTACCTGTTCAAAACTTTCAACTAATTCAGGTTGAACAACATTATCTGCATCTCTTTTAAACAAGTAATTATACATATTGTCGTGCACAGACTCAGTAGAGGTATTATTATGATCATGAATATCGAAACTGACAATATCTGATCCCATTGCTACCGTTAACACTTTACTGTCCTCATTTTCTTTACTACCACTTTTGCCATCTTTGTCCTTAGAGCCATCGCCCGAACAAGCAGATACTACTAGCATCGCAACAAATAATGTTAGTAATAAACCTAGCCTCTTACTCATAGCCATCATCTCCCTATACTATTCTATTGCTTTTTGCGTTGTAAGCACTTACATTTGAACATTCCCATATCACTTATACAACGTACTATAAATATATAATATTTAAAAAAGACAATATGTTCATTCTATTACAATAATCAAAAATCGGTCAATATCACTTTATACCTATATACACATCTGAATTTAATTACAAATCAAGATCTCTAGTTAAAAGTAATCATTTAAATGCTAAATGACTATTTCAGGGATCAAGTTACCCAAAATATGTATATATTTTCAGGTGCTTAACTTAATAACCTAAATTAAGTAGTATGAGATATCCCCCTCTGTAACTTTTACACTGTATTAATTTAAATAGAAAGATAGCCCTATTAGTTATATAACTCTTTATGTGGTTTAGAAGTATTTTCACATTGCTACTTAAATTATATATTCTAGCTTGAAATAGCCATTGAATCAGAATAAAAAAATTAAATAAACGCTCAATAACTTTATATCGTTTATCATTCGTTTTATTGAAATCTTCTTGACATAGCATGATGAATTAGGTAAAACTGTCAAATCGCCAAATTATCTATTTAACATTAAAGCACTTTTGAAATTAGGGGGATGGAAAATGGCCGATCATAAAGATGTAAAACCAGGCGGGTCCAATGCTGGACAAGCACCCGATACAAGTCATCGTCAATTTATGAAAAATTCCGGCTTAGTTGTCGGTGGAGTCGCAGGTGGTTCATTGTTAGGTGGACTACTGACTAACCAATTTAAATCCGATAAAAGCGCACCCGTACAAACAGATACGAAAAAAGTAGAGTTAACTGAAGCACGTATGTTCTTTTCGAGATATGAAGACTTCGTCGTTCTTGAACAAGCAACTGAGCGTATATTGCCAAAAGATGATAATGGTCCAGGAGCGATTGAATTAGGAGTTCCTTACTTCATCGATAAACAAATGGCTGGATCTTGGGGCATCAATGGTTCCGATTACAGACAAGGACCATTTTTAACAAATGATCCTCCCGTTGATCAAACTAGTCTAAACAGAGGCCAAGTAATTATTACTGGAATTAGAAAAATGAATGATGAAAGTAGAAAACGTTTTGATGTAACGTTTGATAAAGCAGAAGAAGAGCAACAGATCGAAGTTTTGCAAGACTTCGAGTGTTCCAAAGTGAAACTTCGTGGCGTAAATGCGGGTAGTATGTTCCAGTTACTTCGCGAATTGACAATGGAAGGTGCATATTCTGACCCACTATACGGCGGAAATCGTAATATGGCTGGCTGGGAAATGCAAGAATTCCCTGGTGCTGTACCTTCATACGCAGACATCATCGAAAAAGACGAATTCGTTAAACGCGATCCAATTAGTCTAACAAGTTATCAACAAAAATCGTAATGTAAGGGGTTTAATACATGGCTGAAAAACTAGAAAAAGTAGACGTTGTCGTTGTTGGAAGCGGTTGGGCCGGAGGAATCGCCTCGGCTGAATTAAGTAAAGCTGGCTATAAAGTGGTCTGCCTAGAACGTGGTAAGGAAAGAAGCACAAAAAATTTCATCGGTTCAAAAGACGAACTTCGTTATACAAAACGTCATGAGTTAGCTCAAGATTTAACGAAACAAACGATGACGTTCGAAACAATATAGGTGATGATGCAATTCCTATGCGTAAACATAATGGATACCCAATCTATGACGAAGGTACAGGCGGGACATCCGTGCATTGGTCAGGTTGGTCGTATCGCTGGCTTCCCTCCGACTTTGAAGTCCGTACTAAAATCGTAGAAAAGTACGGTGAAGAACGAATCCCTAAAGATATGCCGATTCAGGACTGGGGCGTTACATACGATGATATGGAACCGTATTATGATAAGTGGGAAAAAACGGCGGGGATCTCAGGTGAAGTGAATCCATTAGGACCACCACGTGCTAACGATTATCCAAACCCACCGATGAAAGAGTCTCCACCTATCAAATTATTCAAAGAAGCTACGGCTAATCTTGGGTATCACCCATTCCGCATGCCAGCTGCAACGATTTCACAACAATATGTAAATCCAGATGGCGAAACAATCAACGCATGCGTATTTTGTGCATTTTGTTCTATGTACGGTTGTGACTTTGCGGCAAAAGCAGATCCGATCGTTACAGTTCTTAAGACAGCACAAAAAACTGGAAACTTTGAGATCCGTAACAATGCACACGTAAAACGCATTCTACATGACGGGAAAAAAGCAACTAGCGTATTATACGTTGACCCACTTACTCTTGAGGAATTCGAACAACCGGCAGACCTTGTTGTATCGGCTGCATTTTTCTCAGGTAATAACCGTTTGATGATGCTATCTGGAATCGGAGAACAATATAATTCCGAAACTGGAAAAGGCGTAATTGGTAAAAACTTCACTTCACACTACACAGGAACTGGCGGAAACTCCGCTACTGCATTCTTTGAAGACAAGAAGCTCAATACATTCGCAGGAGCTGGTGCACTCGGTTGTGTAATCGATGACTTTAATGGAGATCATATCGATAACACGGCTACAGACTTCCTTCTTGGATTTAACATCAGTATTTTCCAAGACGGTGCGGCGGCTATCTCGAATAACCGTGTGCCTCAAGGTACTCCGTATTGGGGTAAAGAATTTAAAGAGAAATCCATTCATTATGCACATCGTTATTTAAATATTGGTGGTATGCAAGGTACGTTACCACGTACGCATAACTACCTAGACTTGGATCCAACGTATAAAGATATTTACGGTGATCCTCTTCTACGAATCACAGCTAAGTTTACAGACCAAGAACGCAATATGGCAAGAGCAATCGCTGAAAAATGTGCTGAAATCGCAGAAGAAATGGGCGCGGATATCGTCAATACTCCTCCTGTATCGGACGATGTAGAAATGACTTCATCCAGCGTCAATACACATGCAGCAGGTGGCGTGATCATGGGTACAGACCCAGAAATCTCCGCTGTTAATACGTATTCACAAGTATGGGATATGGAAAACGTATTCGTCGTGGGCGGATCATCATTCCCTCACTTCGGTAACTCGAACCCTACAGAAACGATTGGTGCATTCGCTTATCGTGCTACAGAAGGTATGATTAACTACCTTAAAGGTGACGGTGGTTTATTGGTTGAACCAAAGAGCAGTAAAGCTACAGTTTTATAGTATACAAGCCATGCAAAAAACCAGACATCTTCGTCTGGTTTTTTTGTTGTTTTCCTATCCTTCTATATCCCGATTTGTATAGCGATTGATGCCAATTATCATCAACAAGATCGCCATAACTATCAACCCGCCAGCATACAACCAATTCATATCCTCTATCGGCAATTTTGAAACGAATCCGAAAGGTGACAACTTTTCCATCCACTCAGGAAATTGGAACAGCCCGCCTAAATAGAGCGTCATAAATCCATAGAAAAGATATAGCCAAACCAACCCGACCGCTTTCTTGGCAATGCCGATCAAACATGAACTGACTCCTATCAACACCGCAATGGCTGGAAAATGGACGAGTGCTGCCTGCCAAACCGTTTGGAAAGAAAAAGGTTCTTCCATTGAAGTAGTTCCCGCTAGCCATAAACCAAGTGCTGCAAAACTCAACATCATAACAGCCGTAATACATGCAAGCACTAGATACGACATAAATAACGCAGTTCTAGAAACAGAACGGCTAAGCAGTATATCCACACGTGACTTACGTTCTTCCCCCACCACTTTATGAATCGACAACAATGCGGGAATCGTACTGATGAATGCTAACACCGCCATGAGCATGGGCAAGAATTGGGCAGTTAACGAACTGTTTTCATCCGCCACTATCATCGAAGCGAGCATATCATTGTCTTGGAAAAACGCATCTAAATCACCAAGGACTGAACCATACGACACACCGAGCACCAACATGCCGATGGACCACGATAGGAATGTCGTCCGTTGTAATCGCCAAGCGAGGCCAATCGGTGAACGCAACAAAACAGATGCATGCGCACGACCGTTTCTTGACGGAATCAAGCCAGATCCAATATCCCGTTTTCCTAGTAACATCACCGCAAATAAAAACAACACAGCACCCGCGACGAGTAAGCCACCTACAGGTAACCAGTTATTCTCACTGTACGGCTGAACTTGCGTCAACCAGCCAAATGGCGGGATCCACTCGGTGCCTGACCGCAGCAAATAGCAGGCGATCATCACCGTAAATGACAACCCGACCGCTCCCCGCGAACTTCCGGCCAGTTGGGAACAAACGGCTGTGATACTCGCAAAAAACATCCCGATCACACCAAGCGCCGCGCCATAAATGAACGACCCCGTTACTCCCATACTATCGAATGACAGACTAGACAGACCCACACCAATCAATAAAGCTAGCAGTAGATTCACTCCGGTCAACGTCAGCATCGAAGCCGTCAACTGCGAATCCCGGGCGACTGGAAATGACCGCAATAACTCCGCTTGCCCTTCTTCTTCCTCTGCTCGCGTATGTCGCACCATCAATAAAATATTCATGACAGCGACTGCGATTGCGGTCATCAATAGCATCTGATGCGATACCATCGCACCCAGCGTGTAATTCGCGAGGTCACCAGGACCGACCATCGTCTCCATCACTGGGTTTTTCATCGTTTCCGCTAACACGTCCCGGTCTTGCTGTGTTGGATATAATTCATTAAGAGCCGGTGGAACAATGAGCGTCAGCACAATGATACCCATAAGCCACCATACATATCGCAGTCGGTCTTGGCGGATAATGAACATTGATAGACGAGCGACTCCTACAAACCGCCCCTTCATCACGACTCCCTACTTTCCGCTGTTTCTTCATAGTGTCGCATGAATAAATCTTCAAGCGTTGGCGGTGCACTTTCTATTCTTTGTATGCCGTAACTGCTCAACTTCTGCATAATCGATTCCATCTCTTCAGCGTCTGCATGAAATGTCCAACCCATTTCCGTCTGTACTACGTCTTGGACGCCTTGCCAGGAAGCGAGCGATTCTATTGGAACTCTCGTTTCCACGGTTAGTTGCATACGTGTTAAATGTCGCAGTTCATTCAATGTGCCGCACTCGATTAGCCGACCTTGCCGAATAATACCGACTCGATCACACAGTTTCTCGACCTCGGATAGAATATGGCTCGACAGCAACACTGTCTTCCCTTCCGCCTTCACTTCCGCCACGCATTGTTGAAAGACTTTTTCCATTAACGGATCGAGTCCAGACGTAGGTTCGTCGAGTAAAAACAACTCCGCATCCGAAGCAAATGCCGCTACGAGCGCAACCTTCTGTCGATTCCCTTTCGAATACGTCCGACACTTCTTCGTTGGATCTAGCTGAAAACGCGCCAGTAATTTATCACGTTTTTGCGTATTCATTTTCCCTTGAAGACTTGCGAATAAGTCAATCACTTCCCCGCCCGTCAGCTGCGGCCATAAATTTACGTCCCCTGGCACATACGCAATACGACGATGAATCTTCACCGCATCGCGCCATACATCTTCACCAAAAACCGTCGCCGTCCCACTCGTCTTACGGAGCATGCCAAGCAACACCCGAATCGCTGTCGACTTTCCTGCCCCATTCGGCCCGATAAAGCCGAATACTTCCCCTTTCATTACCGATAGATCCAGTTCATCTAACGCATGATGCGCACCGAAAGCTTTCGTCACTTGCTTCATCTCAATCACGTTCATCTGCATGCCCTCCCTAAGTTCGAGTCAGACTTTTCTATTAATTATAGTGTAGCATAGGACTATGCCGCTCGAGATATTTTTTTGCAAACACCAAAAAGCAGACATGTGATCCATGCCTGCTTTGCTCCTTAATATTCTATTAATTAAAAATCATATCATCTTCTTCACTAACCGTTGCGTCTACATGCAGGTAAGGGCCAAATTGACTTACTCTCACCCGGATACCATCGTACACCCTGTGATTTCCCTGCGACACTCCCTTAGCTTCCGGGAAGTCGACAAAGAAATCTCCTGGCTTCTTCGGTGTGATACGGAACACATTCGTCCCCGGGTCCCGGGTCACCGTCGCAATCTGTTCACTTCCTTTAGGCAGCACATGCTTGCCCAGTTTAGCGCCTTCCCATATGCTCAGCACTTCATTCGGTTTGATTGACGTGACATGGACGGAATAATAAAATTGTTCTTTTACTTCAGTCGATGCGATATAATAACGTGTTTTCACGCCGTCAGCATACGTAACCGTCGCAATAAATTCGCCCGGCTGATCCATTTGGATGGCATTACAATATTGCAACGACTGATTTTCGCATCGCTTAAATCCTACGCGATCATTCACCAGTTCTCCTTCCGTTGTCGAAAGGGTAATCGCTTTAGCATCTATGAACGGTTCGTTATTTTCTCTTCTTTCATAATACTTCCACAGCTCTACAGGTGTGGAATAGATATCTGCCGTCTCTTCCAATGAAATATCCCATGCACCATTCACTTTTTTGACATGTACATAGTATTTTCTATAATTTTTATCGGATGTCTCGGATGAAGCAACCCCTGAAAAAGTCAGTGTAGCCGTTCCTTCTTTCTTTGGAACAATATGAATCTTTGTATTCAAATTGGGCAGGCTTGGAATTTCACTGTCTGCCACGACATCGAATACATTCGAATTTGTTTTGCTGACATTGTTGAATCTCTTCCATTTAAAATCTTTTGCATGCATCGTAAGAATTCCAGGCTTTACATCTTCCGCCGCTTTTAGTAATTTCGCCGCTTGACCTCTTGTAATGGAAGCGTTTGGACTAAATGTCGTAGGAGACGTCCCTGTTGTAAGCCCGAGTTGATACAGACTATATATTCCTTCACGGTGGCCATTTTTATGTGCAACATCTAAAAATCCATAATCCGGATCATGATATAGTGGCAATTCAAACGCTTTGATGATGATCGAAGCCATTTGCGCACGCGTAATCGAATCGTTTGGTCCGAATCGTCCGTCGCCATAGCCGTTGATGACTCCTTTTTCCGCTAATACCGCAATCGCTTTATAATAGCCATTTGCAGTCGAAACGTCTTGGAATTTTGGATCTTTTATAGTCGTAGTAGGCAGTTTCGTCATCTTCACAATAATGGCAGCCGCCTGCCCTCTCGTGATAGAGTCGTTTGGCCGGAATGTACCGTCTGGATAACCTCCAATTATATTACGTGACGCCAAGTCATTCACTGCTTCCGCGAAATGTTTCGTAGCGGGAACATCCGGAAACCCCGAATCACCTGCAGCTGCGCTTGATAAAGGCACACTGCATACTAGCAAAATCGCACCGAGTACCGCTATGATTTTATTCTTCATTCGACTTCATCCTCTCCATAATCTAGTAGTATGCCGTACAGACGTAGAATTACAGAAATAGTTTCAAAGTTTTTTGAATTCATTTCCCTCTAGATTCATGCATAACAGTATAAATCAAATTAAAGACCCCTCTCGCAGAATGCTTTCTATCTGTAAGGGGGTCTTTTAAAATATAAATCTGTGTATTTGGTCGTTTCTTACGCTGGTATCATAAAGTCATGATTCGTGAAACCAATTATTTTCTCCAGATTTCCCTTGCCAAGTAACTCCACCGTTCTGGCATTCTTTCTGAAGTCTACGTTTAACGCTGCAGAAGCGATATCGATCAAGCTACTGCAAGTAGGTGTTTTAATACCCAACATTTGTCCGAGAGATTCTAATAAAACTAAGCCTTCGGGTACGTCTTCTGTAATAAATCGGGAATCCGCTACAAACGGACCTTCTGGCGAACTGTTCTTTGCGTACGTCAGAAACGCTTCTTTCGCATCAATAGTTAGATCTTCAGAATTACGGTACCTACACGCTTCCACATAAGGTAATCTTTCTGCCCCAATCGCTTCCAGAACATTCATTTTTTCATCATCTAAACTGTTGACGATGTTCCAAACATGCGGTGTAAATACTTCTTTATACATCCAATAATCACCTTTTGTATGTTCAATGCGAGGAATACTCATAATCCCACCGATTGTATGAACAATTAAATTAGGATTATGAAGAGCCGCTTCGATAATCGAATTCAAATACACGAAGTTATAGTCTAGTGTATTCAATTTCTCCTGTATTACTTTTTCATTGCGATTGGTAAATATCGCTACAGGATTTCGCACATTCTTGAATAAAACTTTCACTTTCCCAGGTTCTACAATTCGACAATCAATTGGAGAACTTTGTGCTTCTACGATCGTGAAACTTTTCTCTTTTTCGTGTTTTAAGAAATAGGCAGTAGATAAGTAACCTGGTTCCAGCAACACAATTTGATCTTCAATCATGAATGGAATAATTCGTTTGATTACGTCCTCATGGTAATTTGTCTGCACATATATAATAATAATTTCCGCATTTGTAATAGCCAATTGAACATCCGTCGTGACTAAATCGAGATGCACAGTAGTTTCTACGGAATGATCTAGTAATGTGATTTCGCCTTTACTTCGCGCAATATGATCGAAATGTTCAGTATGCAGCCCCTTGGATGTTTTCAATAAGGTGACCAAGTGACCTTTCATTTTTAAATCTGCTGCGATGGTTGTACCTCCGTGCCCTGCTCCTACTACTGTAATGTTCATAAAGTTCCCTCCAATGATTTGATATCAAGATTCATCAATTTCATAGTTACGGGCCCATTTTATATAAACCTTTTAGAGTGTTTACAAAGAGTCTATTATAAGGTTTTTTAGAATACATTTTCCCTCATTAAAATGAAGACAAGTTTCTACCAAAAAAGACTGCTTTATTTTTCAATTTATTAACTTTTTTGTATTACTTCCCTAGCATACACCATATCCGAAGATTTAGATAACTCCAGTGATTTCTACTAGATCATCAACTAGACAATGTTAGTCGGATTAAAGAATGTGGTGATATTATGTGAAAGACCTCTTCAACTTGGATAAATAGAATGTTTAGAACGATAGTAGATGATGATTGATTAAATAATTTGGAAAAGATATTGAGATAGTAGGTAAGATTGCGTAGTATTGTAAAATATAGACAGATACACAAAGCCCGAATTTAAACTTCAAGCCCATAGCGATGATAATAATATTAGTAAGTAGTTGCTTATTTTGTTTTCTATGGAGCTGGACCAGGACCATGATGATGTTCCGCAATCGGGCCAGATTGTCGAACATTTTGTAAAGGTGGAGGTAAATGAGATGATACACATTATTTTATCTATAATATTAATAATTGCCCTTATCACCTCTGTTTTCGTTGTGATAAAAAAGAGGAAAAAGGCTGGTGTCACAGGTATTAAAACCGCATTAACATCAATCTGTTTCCTTCTTATAGGTGTAGTAGCTTTATTCGCATATTGGTTTAACTTTATGGGGTTAGCAAGTTGGTTCATATCCATTATTTTGTTGTTTTTAGCAGCATATTTCACAAGATATATGGCTGTATCAGATGACAAGTCTTAAATTAACGGGTGCGTTTGCTGTACAAAGAATCGTGTCCATACCGCAATCGGGCCAGTATGTTAGGGAAGTGACAAGATGCAATTTTTATCATCAATGGTAGCATGATCAAATTTTATTTAAAATCTAAAATAAACACACACGCTTTTCACGTAGAAGTAAAAAGTGTGTGTGTTTTGACGTAGATTTGAAATTTCTTACATATTACCAGATTTCTTTCGACAGCTTAATAATATGTTCCATTTTCCCCCACTGCTCTTCTTCTGATAGACTGTTTCCTTCTTCGGTACTTGCAAATCCACATTGCGGTGATATTAATAAACGTTCCAATGGGAAATGCTCCGAAGCTGCTTTCACTTTTTCTTTCATCGCATTTGCATCTTCTAATTCTGGAGTTTTCGAAGTTACGACCCCTAATACCACTTGCGTATCCTCATTTTTGATGTTCGTTAACGGTTCAAAACCGCCTGAACGTTCATCATCATATTCCAATAAGTACACATCATAACCAAGCTCATCGAAATACTTAGAAACAGTTTCATAACCACTTGTATATAAATAAGCAGACTTATAGTTTCCCTTACACATATGTGTCGCCACAATCATATCTTCTGGTTTATTCTTTAATGACTCTTTAATCACCCTAACGAATAAATCTGTTGTGTCTGTTAATTTTAATCCTGTGAAATTCTCCATAATGTTTGCTAGTTTTGGGTCATCTAATGCGGATAAGATACACTCATCAAACTGTAAATATCTACAACCGGCATCGTAGAAAGCCTGGATCGCATCTTGGTATACTTTAATTATGTCAGCTGCTAAATCTTCGATAGTTGGATAGATTTCTTTTTCCTTCTCTGTAAGGACTCGTTGGAAAAACATGGTTGGCGCAGGAATCGTATACTTTGCAAATTGTGATCCATCCCCATACTCTTCAACTAAGTCAGCTAGAAATTTTAAATCATTTACCATTTCATGATTTCCAAATGAAATTTCACCTGTTACTTTAAAGGATTCCGCCCTAGTTGTTTGTCCGACAAAATCATAACCTTTTTCAACCGCTTCAAATGAAACGCCTTCTAAGCCCCAGAAAAAGTCATGCATAAACCATGAACGTCTAAACTCACCGTCTGTAATGGCCTTTATTCCTAAATCAATTTGTTTCTTTACTAATTTTTCAATTTCTACATCTTCAACTTGCCGCAGTTCCTGTGCCGTCAATTCATCATGTATGTAGGATTTTCTCGCATCTTTAATGGCATCTGTTCTTAAAAAACTTCCAACATGATCATGTTTACCGATTTGTATCATTATTCATTGTCCCCCTAATAAAATAAACTTTTTCTATAGTAGTATTTCATCCACTTAGATTTTACACTTACAAATCTACTCGACATTTGCAAGTCAGGTAGAGAACGACACCATCAATGTAGCATTATCTGCATTAACTTGCAAGATTAATCCAACCATTCTGAATATAATCAAGTGTTCGTATGTAGTACCTCTTTTAATTTGAGTAAGGATTCTGTCGTTTGGGGTTTAATGGATAATATAAAGTACATAAAATAATAAAACTAAGGTGGAGTTATGGTGTAAGAATTACTACGTCTCAATCCGGGCCATTGTGTAACATAGTTTATTCACACATCTCCAATATCAAAATTTCAAATCACATAAAAGTCCTCCTCAACGCATGTTGAGGAGGACTTTTAAGAATGGTCATAGAATTTCACGATTGCTTTAAAAAATCTACTTCTACTTCATTTTTCCGCGGTTCACGCTTAAAGAGATAGCCACCATTTCTCACAGACATCAGCACTTCTGCTCGCTCACGAATAGCCTCATACGGATCCTGTGCATCCAACACGATAAAGTTGGCAGGCTTCCCTACTTCAATACCATACGCATCATTTACTCTCATAATGTTTGCACCGTAATACGTGATCAAATCCAATGCCTTATTGATCTCGTCAATATGTGTGTAATGCGCTAAGTGAATCCCATTGTCTAAAATATTCATCATATTCCCATTGCCTAACGGATACCAGTAATCCGCTATGGAATCTTGCGCAAACGCCACATTGTTTCCGTTATTCAATAGCTCTTTGACTCGAGTTAAGCCACGACGTTTAGGATAGCTATCGCCGCGTCCTTGTAAATGGGCGTTTTCAGTTGGACAAGAAATAAAATTAATTTGTGATTCTTTAAAAAGACCTAACATTTTATTGGCATAGCTATTATCGACTGAACCGAAGCTACATGTATGACTAGCCGTTGTATACTTACCGTAGTCTTTTTCCATAACGAGCGCGTTTAACACTTCTAAAAAACGACTATTTGGATCATCGTTTTCATCACAATGAATATCAATCATCACGTTATGCTTTACGGCCATGTCGACAATACGTCGCAATGACTCCACGCCATGCTCATACGAAATTTCAAAGTGAGGAATCCCCCCTACTACGTCCGCACCCATTTCAAGCGCTTCTTGCATTAAACGCTCTGCCCCTTCATATCTAAAAAATCCTTCTTGAGGAAAAGCTACGAGTTGTAATGTAACGAGGTCTTTCAATTCTTCGCGCAGTGTAACTAATGCTTTCATTCCCGTTAAATTTGGATCTGTAATGTCTACATGTGTACGAATGAATTGAACTCCTTTACTCACTTCTTTTTGAATTCCTTTTATCGCACGTTCACGCACCATTTCTTCAGTCAATGATTTCTTATTATCACTCCAACGCTGAATGCCTTCAAATAATGTTCCGGATACATTTGCATTTCCTTCGCCTAGTCCCGAAAAGATATAATCCAAATGTAAATGAGGGTCCACATAAGGTGGCAATACTAAACGTCCTTGCAGATCAATTACTTCATCTGCGTTATCTAGATCATTACCTATTGCGGTAAACTGACCATCTTTCACTAAAAACTCATGGGAATCTGGGTCACCGTATATATTCGCATTTATATATTTCTTCATAAAATACATTGCTCCTTTATCCGTTGGTATAGTCATGAGTATAGCAGTTACGAAACAAGAAAAATAATTCTTGCTCTCAACAGCATGTGATCAGCTTATTCTTGTCTATTTTTAAAATAAAATCCAAACTTTTTGCAGAAGCTGTCCGTCAAAAGAGTAAGACGTGATCGCGACATGTTTAAAATTGAAGAAGGTGAACCTTTTGTCATGACAAAAAATAAAAAAATGGAGCAGGTGGAGCAATTTTTAATTGAAAACCAAAATGCTCATTATCGGCTCGCCTATAGCTATGTGAAAAACAAAGAAAATGCGTTGGATATTGTGCAAGATTCGATTTTCAAAGCGTTAAAATCTATTCATCGCCTCGAGGAAATTAAGTACTTAAAGACATGGTTTTATCGAATACTCGTGAATACATCCATCGATTTCATTCGTAAACATCAACGGATGATGGTGATGGATGACGAAGTTCTAGATGGCTATTTACCAAAAGCTGAAGATGAACCAACTGATATAGATTTATTAGATGCGCTAGAGACTCTTTCTCCAGACGAAAAGTCGTTGATTATTTTACGCTTCTTTGAAGACTTGAAGATTGACGAAGTAGCAGCCATTTTAGATGAAAACAGTAATACCGTGAAAACCAGGCTTTACCGAACTTTAAAAAAACTGCGGATAGAAATTGAAAAGGGGGATTTGGAATGAAACGGATGAACAAAATGAAGAAAGAATATGACGATATTGAAATTCCTCCCGAATTAGATAATTTAGTGAAAGATTCAATTCAAAGAGCTAAACTTTCAAAAAAGAATCCTTCTCCACTGAGAAATTGGTCACTCAGTGTAGCTGCGGCGGCGGCTTTATTCGTTGGTGGTATTAATGCTAGTCCAACTTTCGCCAATTCGCTAGTGAACATCCCGGTTCTTGGTTCGATCGTGCAAGTTTTCACGATAGAAACCTTAACAATGGAAAAGGAAACGTATCAAGCAAACATGGAAACGCCGGCCATCGATGGTTTAGAAAACGAAGGATTACAAATTGCCCTAAATGAAAAGTATATCGAAGAAAACAGAGCGCTCTTTACGAAATTTGAGGAAGAGATCGCCAGACTGGAAGAGGCGGGTAGCGGACATTTAGGCATGGATTCAGGTTATGAAGTAAAAACGGATACAGAACAAATCCTATCCATTGCGCGTTATGAAACGACTACGGCTGGATCCTCTTCCACTGAAATGCAATACGATACGATTGATAAACGACATAATATCCTTCTTACATTACCAAGTCTCTTTAAAGACGATTCCTATGTCGGGATCATCAATACGTATATTAAACAAGAGATGAAGCGACAAATGGAAGAATATGAGAACACTGCGTATTTAGCTATTGAAGGAGCGGACGTTGAATTCAGTTCAATCGAAGCAAATCAAGACTTCTATATTACTGCGGATCATACACTCGTCATTTCTTTCGATCAGTACGAAGTAGCACCAGGTTATATGGGAGTCGTCACATTTGAAATCCCTTCACATATTTTACAGGATGCCCTAGTTGGGGACGCGTATATTCAGTAAGTTATTTAACAGCAGCAGATGATGGATTTCGTCTGCTGTTCTTCCTATAAGCAAAGGAATTTATATACATACATAAGATAGTCAATTGAACACATAATGATAGGAGATGTAAATTTCATGAATACGTTGCATCAACAAGTCGGAAAGAAAAGAAGAAAGCTGAAGAAAAGATATTTTCTGCTTCTGATTTTTCTTCTCGTTCTATCGGGTACTGTTCTTTTTGTTGGGACGTCATACTCTTTCCGTGAAGTACCTAGTACACCGGATCAACCTGTAACCAAACCAGCACCAACCGAAACACCACCATCAAATGATCAGCCAGAACCTATTACACCGCCAGAAGAATCTAGTCCTGAACCTGAAATATTCCCTACAATAGAATCCGATGAAACAGAAACACCTACCGAAGAAGAAACAGAGATATCTTCTGAAGGACCAACGCAAACGCCAGCTGAAGAAAACACGGAGCCGCCTGTAGAAGAGGAAAAAACAGAAAAAGTAGTGTATTTAACATTTGATGACGGTCCAAGCAAATGGACTGAGCAATTTTTAGATGTTTTGGATGCACATGGTGCCAAAGCTACATTCTTCATGCAAGGCAGTAACTTGAAGAAAGAACATCTTCAGGAAAGCGTAAAACGTGCAACACAAGAAGGTCATTATATAGGCGGCCACAGTATGACTCACAATTATCAAGCACTTTATACGAATCAACAGTTTGTACCCGAAATGATTGAAACACTAGATCTAATTCATAAAATTACAGGAACTACTCCTAGTCTAGTTCGCCCTCCTTATGGATCAGCGCCTGGATTGAACGGCGGACAAATACGAAAACAACTAGCTGAGGCACATATTAAAATTTGGGATTGGACGATCGATTCGCATGATTGGGAACTTCCCGGCAATCCCTCTCAAATAATACAAAACATCAAACAAGACACTACTTCTGATAAAGAAATTGTATTGATGCACGAAAAATCACAAACTTTAGAAGCACTTCCTGGAGTTTTGAACTTTTTCAAAGACCAAGGATACGTTTTCGGAGTGTACAATGACGCGTCTCACTTTGTCATGAACTTCCAAAACGATGCTGCGCTTTAACACCACGATGTATTAGAATCTACTAATAGATGATAGTGTGTGGAGGCTATTCACTACGTACCGTTAGCCTCCCCTTTCGTTTACACCTTTTCCATTTGAAATGATGCAAACTTTTTACGTAGTAGAGATCTTGTACAAACGTATGGGTTGACATCATAAAGTGAATATTATATGATTACCTTGAATTCGAGATAAAAGGAGAGCGTCATGGACAATCAAAATAAAGAAGTTTATGAAGAAGATTTGTCTCTAAAGGCATTCATTGTTTTAACTCGAGCATTGCAATCCATTAAGGTGCGTGTGGAAGAAGATATAAAACGCTCCGGATTAAATCCAACAGAGTTTGCCGTTTTAGAATTAGTCTATAGTAAGGGTGATCAACCGATACAAAAAATCGGTGAGCAAGTATTGATTGCTAGTAGTAGTATCACCTACGTTGTAGATAAACTAGAAAAGAAAAACTTAATCAAAAGAAAGCCTTGTCCAAAAGATCGACGTGTCACACATGCGTCCATTACAACGGATGGGATGGAGCTGATGAACGAAATCTTCCCTCCTCACAAAAAGGCGATCAAAGAAATATTTAGTGGACTAGATATACAAGAAAAAGAACAACTAATTACACAATTAAAAAAGTTAGGTTTACATGCACAAAATATGTAATGGTAAATCTAGTTTTTTTCACAACTAACATCTCGAATTAATAATATATCAACTAAACATAATTTAAAAAGGGGTCTTATAACATGACAAACGAATTACTAGGTATTCATCACGTTACCGCAATGACAGATAACGCAATGAGAAACTATGACTTTTTCACAAACGTGCTAGGCATGCGATTAGTTAAGAAAACGGTAAACCAAGATGACATCCACACGTATCATACATTTTTCGCGGATGATGTCGGTTCGCCAGGGACTGACATGACGTTCTTCGACTTCCCGAACAACCCGAAAGGAACATCGGGAACGAACTCGATTTCTAGAACGGGACTACGAGTACCTAATGACGCAGCACTTGAATTTTATCTAGAGCGTTTCAAAGAGTTTGGTATAGATAACGATGGTATTCAAGAGCTATTCGGCAAAAAAGTACTACCTTTCCAAGAAGTAGACGGACAGAAATATCAACTGTTCTCTGATGAGAATAATGAAGGCGTAGCACCCGGCAAGCCTTGGAAAAATGGACCCGTACCTGAAGAGCACGCGATTTATGGTTTAGGGCCAATTGAAATCACAGTTAGCTACTTTGAAGATTTCAAGAAAATGCTGACGGAAGTATACGGTATGAAACCAATTCTTGAAGAAGAAAATGTCACGCTGTTTGATGTAGGTGAAGGCGGCAACGGCGGACAGGTCATTTTACGAAATGATGATACAACACCAAGTCGTCAAGGATATGGACAAGTTCACCACGTATCGTTCAGAGTGAAAGACCATGAAGCGATTAAAAACTGGGAAGCTAAATATGACGAAATGGGTATGCAACATTCCGGTCATGTAGACCGCTTTTACTTTGAAGCGCTTTACACACGCGTCGGTCATATTCTGATCGAGCTATCAACAGATGGACCAGGCTTCATGACAGATGAACTATATGAAACATTAGGTGAAAACCTATCCCTTCCACCGTTCCTTGAGCCTAAGCGTGAATATATTGAATCACAGATTCGCCCATTCGATACAACACGTTCATAACAGTTTTAAAAGGAGTTTTGTAAATGGAAGCAATTAAAAAGATCCACCATATTACAGCGATTGTAGGAGATCCTAATGAAAACTTGAAGTTTTACAGGGATGTTTTGGGGCTCCGTCTCATAAAGCAAACGGTAAACTTTGAAGATCCAAGCGTCTATCACTTGTACTTCGGAGATCATAATGTTGCTCCTGGTACGGTCATTACATTCTTCCCTTGGACAAATACTAATCAAGGTAGAAAAGGTAGCGGTCAGGTCGGACGAATTGCTTTTAGAATACCAAAAGGCAGCATGGACTATTGGAAAGAGCATTTAACTGCTCAACATATCTCCATTGAAATGACACAGCTTTTCGGTAAAGACACACTCGAGTTCGATGATATTCATGGACTCGAGCTCGCAATGGTCGAAGGTGAAATTGCTGCAGATCATTATGATATTGTTGATTTCCACGGTGCGGTTTTATTGTCCGGAAATCCTGAAGGCACAAAAGATCTTCTAACTGGCCTCATGGGATTACATGAGCTAACTATAGATGATCAGAATCAACACTTTGAAACAGTTGGCAAGGAAAAACACCATATTATTACGACCATTCCTCCGCAGCCTGCTGGAAGATTCGGCATCGGAACTGTCCACCACATCGCGTGGTCCGTGCCGCATAAGGATGCATTGAAAGAATGGCAGTCCGTACTACAAGATGAAGAATTCGGGGTCACTGTAGTAAAGGACAGAAATTACTTCAACTCCATCTATACCAAGGAAAAAGGAAAGATCGTATTCGAGTTCGCAACAGATGGTCCTGGATTTGATATTGATGAAGACATGAAATCGCTAGGCACGATGCTGAAATTACCGGAGCAATACGAACATAAAAGGCAAGAATACGAAACTCCGCTTCCGAAATTGGAAATATAGTATAGGAAAAAATACTATAAGCAGACTTGCCAGTAATGATTAGCGGGAAATAGGCAAGTCATTTACAGTAGAACGGCTTGATATCTATTGAGAGGAGTTGTAGAACAGTGAAATATATTTACAATGAAAAGAAAAAAGGCGCACCGGTATTTGTATTGCTCCACGGCACAGGCGGTACAGAAACGGACTTAGTATCTCTTGCCGAACTACTCAATCCCGAATACAACGTTTTAGGCATCAGAGGCAATGTACAGGAAAATGGCATGAATAGATTCTTTAAACGCCACGGTGAAGGGCAGTACGACTGGGAAGATCTTGAGTTCCGCGGCAATGAACTGTATGAGTTCATTGAAGAAAAAGCAAAAGAGTATGATTTCAAAATGGAAGATATCGTGCTAGTCGGGTTCTCAAACGGTTCGAATATTGCGATTCAAATGATGCTCAAGCAACCAGAATCATTCAAAAAAGCAGCCTTATTCGCACCACTGTATCCTGCAGATATAGAAAAAAAACAAGATTTCAGCGATGTGAAAATATTCCTTTCACTAGGCGAAGGCGATCCAATTGTACCTGAATCCGAAAGCAAGCGCGTGATCAGTCTCTTTAAAGAAAGAGGTGCAGATGTGACAACTGCTTGGGTTCATGGTCATAGCTTGACGCAGGAAGTCGCGCAGAAAGCGAAAAACTGGTTGAAGTAAATACTATCTAAATGTTTGGTTTTTGCTGGTTTGTTAAATGGAGTTAATGGATTTTAAAATAAAAACACACATTATTGGAGGAGATTTATATGACAAAAGCAAAATGGAACGTTGACACTGCACACAGCACAGTAGAATTTTCCGTACGACATATGATGATTTCAAACGTAAAAGGTACATTTAACGAATTCCAAGGAAACATTGAAGCAGATCCAGAAGATTTAACAGGAGCGTCTATCGATTTCACAATTGACGCGAACAGTATTGATACACGTAAAGCCGATCGAGACAATCATCTACGTTCAGCTGACTTTTTCGATGTAGAAAATTACCCGAAATTATCATTCAAAGCAACAAAAATTGAGAAGACTTCTAAAGATACGTACGACTTAACTGGCGACTTCACGATTAGAGATACAACAAAGCCTGTCACGTTCAATGTAAAGTATGAAGGTATGGCTAAAGATCCGATGAGTGGAGACGAAGCTGCTGGATTTACAGGTAAAACAACGATTAACCGTAAAGAATTCGGTTTAACATGGAACGCTGCACTAGAAACTGGCGGCGTGGTCGTAAGTGATGAAGTAAAGATCAATATCGAAATTCAATTACGTAAATAAGCTAATCATGCGACGAATGCCCCTACTAGTAGATTTTATCTTCTACTAGTAGGGGCTTTTTTGTACAAAACAAATCCTACCTCAAACTATAGAGCGAACTTTCTCCATCACAATATGCGGTATGCCATCTTCCATGAATATATCAGATGTAGTCTCGTATCCAAGTTTACGATAAAACTCCTCTGCATGCGTTTGTCCATGCAACTTCAACCGCTCAATCCCTTTGTCATTTGCGATTTCTTCCAAGCCTAGAACAATTACCTTTCCAACGCCAAGACTTCGATGAGTGGCTAGCACACAAATGCGTTCTAACTTCCCGATCCCATCTACAACTCTTAATCTGCCTGATGCGATCGCTTGTCCTTCATGTTCTACTAAAATATGTTCACATACTTCATTCAGCACATCAAATTCATCAAACTCATCCTCTTCTGGAACCTGTTGTTCTTGGACAAATACCGCTTTTCGTATGTCAAAAGACTTTTGAAGGTCTTCTTGTGTACGGATTCTCTTCGTTTTCATCAAACGTCCACTCCTTTTTCTACTTTTATTCCGGAAACAAGAAACTTCCACAGATGATCTCTCAGTCTGTGGAAGTTTCTTGTTCTATCTCACATTTCAAAAATACATAGCCATCTTTTTCGATAGTCTCGCTCATCTTCACAGGGATACGTTCCTTGAAAATCGGTCCATCCACGACGACCGTATGGAATTCTCCTGACTCCCCACAGCTATCGATGCCGAGCGCTTCAAGTTCATCCAATAAGTCAATCGTGAAACGTCTGCCGAGAAATTCAGCAGGCATCATTTTAGTATTGACGACGACTACATAGGCTTCAAAGTCTTCCGCAATGAATTCCTCGAGTAGCTTACGTCTCGGTTCTTCCCAAAGTGGATGATACGCTTCCATACCCACTTTGGCACACATGGACTGTACCCACAACAAATGATCTTCTAAGTCAATATCTCCAAATACGGCTTTGTGAATACCATGTGCTTTCGAAACGCGCATAGCGTCTATGAATTGTACTTCATAGCCTGCCCAGTCTGCTTTTCGAATCATCAGCGGGATATCCATCTGCTTCGCCTGCGCTTGAACAATCTCCAGTGGCAATGCGTGAGATTTAGAATGTGGCTGTTCTTTCTCGAACATCGTCCACAGCATAGCCGGCGTATTTCCTTCTTGGATTGCACGATACGTTGCAAGTGCCGAATCCTTGCCGCCACTCCATGATGTGACGAACTTCACGCCCGTCATTGTCCGTCCGCCCATGAGATGCGTGCATCCACTGTACGCGCCATACGAATCATATATGAACGGAATCCTAGCTTAGGCCAGAAATACGACGCCAAATGATTCGCCGTCAACCAATCCGTCATGACATATTGATAGCCCGCGTTTTTCATTTGAGTGAAACTGTGGTTCGCAATCGACTTACCGATCCCTTGGCCACGCATCTCGATATTCGTCGTCGCCTGAACCAGCACTGCCGACTCATCCGGTATTGTCATCGCATGACGCGCGTCCGCCGGTGTGAATAGATGAAAGGCTACAGGTGCACCGTCTTGTTCTGCAACCCAGCTACGCGTGCCTTCCTTGCCTTCATACGCTGCAAATACATCGCGCTCCGCATCTAACGCCTCTTGTGTAATCGGTTTCCACGCTGGCGCTTTCGCTTGATGCAAACTATTCCACGGCGCCATCTTGTGCAATACTTTTTGCTCGTTCCCCACCAGTTCCTTCATCTTCACGAGACTATTCTCTCCAGGCTGTGCACGATAATGTTCAAGCGACAACGCCGCAAAGCGCTGTTCGAAATGAAACGACTGCTCCAGCATTTCAAGAATTAATTCATCGTTACCGACCGGTATATCCATGATATGTTCGAAGTAGCCATTACGAACCCACTCCGCACCAGCTTCTGTGTACATCAACCGTGCTAGTCTTGGATGCTCGTCCTCATGAATGACAAATGATGGATATCCAACATACACCGTACGTCCATGTGAAACGTCTTGACGGTATTCGTATAGTAGATAGCCAATGACTTCTTCATCCCGCAACGTCACGAGCCCTCCCGTATAAGGTTTCTCCAATTCTTCACGTAAACGTTCTTCCGCTTGCTCGACATGTTCAAAACGTTCCTGCAAAAACGGAAAACGTTGTCGTTCATCTGCATGCCTTGCTGCTAATAATAAGGCCATCTTCGGTATATACTGCTCTTCGAACTGTACAAAATGAATCATCAGAATCCCCTCCTGCCTAATTTAACTAAATTATACCATACCCTTTTACCTTTCCAATGAAACGAATGACCTATGTGTTTGGGTGCGTGTTCCGGTGTTTGGGTGTTCCGGTTGTTCGGGTGTTCAAATATCCGGCTATGAGCGGTTACATGCGTGTATAGAGCGCTTAGGTCAAAACTATGAGCGAATTCAGCTTGCTATAGAGCAGTTACAGCCATTCTATGAGCGCTTAAACTGTCTGATAGAGCGCTTACCCACAATCTATGATCAAACGCAAAAAAACTGCAGATCCACTCCCATTAAAGAGTAAATCTGCAGCCTATATTATCGATTAAGCAGGCATTGGAGTATCCGTCGGTTTCGCGTAATTCCCATTACCATACTCTGTATCAATTGCGTCACGGATTTCTTTCATCGACTTGCCGTCTTGCTTCATTTGTACGGATTTCACTGCGATCTCCAGACAAACTAGGCAACGTGTGCCGTGATCATCCCAGACGACCGAGCCGTCTTCGCGCACTTCATCCAAGAAACAATTCATATTACTCTTGTGTCCGGCACTATCTCCGCAACCGCAATAGCAAGGCATGTATTCCAAAATGTCCGTTGCATTGGCCGCTACTTGATAGACCATACGCATATCTTCTGGCTTATCATCTAGAAATGAAGGCAAGATATCCGCTGAAGCGGTCACTTCTTGCAAGTCTCCGTTTGGCAAATGTTCTGCGTGGTCATGTCCTGCTTCTGCCCGTACGTCTTTCGGATCGACTTCAGCAGGCTTTTCTGTAGCGCCGTTTCCGCATGCCGCAAGCGCTAAAGTCAGCGCCGCCAGTCCTGCAAGTAACTTCTTTTTCATGTATATTCCTGACTCCTTCGTATAGACGTTATGCCTTTAGTATACAAGGTTTGCGGGAAAAACAAGAGTACAAATTCATGACAATTATGAGTTGCCCGTCATTTTGCTTGGATCTACATATTCGTCAAATTGCGCTTCTGTCAATAAACCAGTAGATAGTGCCGCTTCTTTCAGCGTAGTACCTTCTGTATGAGCTTTCTTCGCAATTTTCGCCGCATTTTCATAGCCAATATGTGGATTCAATGCTGTAACTAGCATCAAGGAATTCTTTACTTTATTATCGATTTCTTCACGGTTCGGTTCAATTCCAACTGCACAGTTATCGTTGAAGCTAATCATACCGTCAGCCAATAATTTCGCTGATTGTAGGAAGTTATAGATAATAACTGGTTTGAAGACGTTCAATTCGAAGTTACCCTGACTTGCAGAGAAGCCGATCGTCGCGTCGTTACCCATAACTTGAGCCACAACCATCGTCAACGCTTCACTTTGTGTTGGATTCACTTTACCTGGCATGATCGAGCTGCCTGGTTCATTTTCAGGAATCGTAATTTCGCCAATACCTGAACGTGGACCACTTGCTAACCAACGTACGTCATTTGCTATTTTCATCAAGTCTGCTGCCAATGCTTTTAGCGCGCCGTGTGTGTAGACAACTTCATCATAACTCGTCAATGCGTGGAATTTATTCTGTGCAGATGTAAAGTCGATTCCAACTGACTTCGAAATCTCTTCCGCAACTTTCTCACCGAATCCAGCTGGTGCGTTCAGCCCTGTACCGACTGCTGTACCGCCGATTGCGAGTTCTTTCATCGTCTCGACACTAGTTTCTAGCATGCTGTGCGTTTTTTCAAGCATTCTGTGCCAACCGCTGATTTCCTGACCTAACGTCAATGGCGTCGCGTCTTGCAAGTGCGTACGACCAATTTTAATAATGTCCGTGAAGTCTTCAGATTTTTTCTGAAGTGTTGCTGCTAATTTATCAATTGCCGGCAATACTTCGCGCTCTACCGCAATTACACCCGCCACGTGAAGTGCTGTCGGGAACGTATCATTCGAACTCTGTGATTTGTTGACATCGTCATTCGGGTGCAGGCGTTCTTCCTCGCCCCACTCTTCAAGCAACTGGTTTCCACGGTTAGCGAGTACTTCGTTCATATTCATGTTCGATTGCGTACCGCTTCCTGTTTGCCAAACGACTAACGGGAAGTGCTCGTCCCATTTGCCTTCAATGACTTCTTCTGCTGCTGCTTTGATAGCTTTCATTTTGACTTCGGATAGATTGCCGAATGAATGACTTGCGATTGCTGCTGATTTTTTCAAATGGGCAAAGGCTTGGATTACACCAAGCGGAATGCGTTCCCCGCCGATTTTAAAGTTGTGCTTACTGCGCTGTGTCTGCGCTCCCCATAACTTATCTGCTGGTACTTGTATTTCTCCGAACGTGTCATGCTCAATACGATATTCCATCTTTACATCCACCTCTCAAAGTAATAATCAGACTCTCTATCTCTATCATGCCCTATTTTCGCGCAAATTTGAATTAAAAAGGATTGGAGGTGAGTTACTTGGTGAGTACGAGGAGATCGAAGCTCCAGTTGGGCGACGCTTCCATCCTACTTTTATAGTGGGGGTACTTAGATCACTTACTGTATGTAGGGTGTGAAGTAGTGTTTTGTCTTAACTTATTTAAATTCTAGTATTGAAGTTCAAAATTGATTACAACACGTACTTTAACGCGTAAAAAAAGTGTCTTCTACTTACATTGCAAGGGATTGGCGCGTAGGAGGGGCGACTCCGAGAGGATCAGTGGGACAGGTGAAACACCCTGCGAGCGAAGCGAAGGGGTGTGGTTCACCGCCCACCCTCCGAAGCGCCAATCCCCCTACCCCATCACACTGCCAGCCTTATCCGCTCAAACTCCTTGCATCCGAAACGCTTTCTGAACCACTGCAAAATAAATCACTAACGCCGCGGTACTGCATGTCAATACGATAATACTAAGCGGCCACGCCGAGCTGTCTCCCGCTAGTCCTACTAGTGGCGATACTATTGCACCGCCGATGAAAGGCACCAGTCCAATAAACGCCGACGCGCTTCCTGCTGACTTCCCTTGACTCTGCATCGCTAGCGAAAATGCCGCAGGCGACACCAAACCAACACTCGACACCATAAAGAATAAAGCCGTCGCAATTACAGCAAGCGGCCATTCATTCCAGACCGTCAACAAAAGTACAATACTCGCTGTGAATGAAAGCAACACACCTGCGCGCAGAAACTTCAACTCGTGAATTCTACCCGAAAGTCGCCCCGTCACTTGTGCCGCTGTAATGATTCCGATACCATTCATTGCGAAAAACAGAGAAAACTGTTGCGCAGTGATACCATAAATGTTCTGTAAAACGAACGGAGATCCCGCAATGTACGCGAATAGGCTTGACATGATCAAACCTTGCGTTAATGCAATGCTTAAGAACCACTTATCCCTCAGTAGACCACTAAACGTCTTGATGACTGCCAGCATTCCACTCTCCGAACGTGCTTCAACCGGCAACGTGTCCGGCAAGAAAAATGCTGTGGATAAAAACATCAACAAACCGATGACTCCGAGTAACAAGAACACCGTTGGCCACGAAGCATAATTCAGCACAACACCGCCTATTATCGGCGAAAGTATCGGTGCTGATCCACTGACGATCGACAACATCGCCATGAATTTTGTTAATTCACTTCCTACATATAAATCACGTGCGCAAGCTCTCGCAATTACAATTCCAGCAGCGCCTGTTAAACCTTGAACGAAACGCAGTGCAACGAAAATCCAGATATTCGGACTAAACGCACATAGAACGGAAGCGATTGCGTACACGCTAAGCGTAATGACAAGCGGTTTCCGTCTGCCATAAATATCACTTAACGGTCCAAAAATGAGCTGTCCTACGCCTAAGCCGAGCAGACAAGCCGTCAGACTTAATTGAACAAGTGAAGTCGAAGCATTTAAATCCTCCGCCACAATAGGCAATCCTGGCAAATACATATCCATCGACAGCGGACCGAATGCCGACAACGAACCGAGCAATATAACGAGCCAAACAGTTGGCATAGGAATCTTTTTTTGTAATGAAGTTTTCATATGTACATAACCCACTTCTTCTATAGAATTCATTTAGTATAACAAAAGTAGTTGCATTTGGTTACTTTTATACTATATAGACAATAAAGCTCCGCCTACCGCACCGGCTAGCACGACAATCCATGGAGGCATCTTCCAAAAAGTCAGCATACTGAATAAAACGGCCGCCAATGCAAAGTCTTCGGCCCGCAAAATCGAGCTCGTCCAGATTGGATTATATAACGCCGAAAGAAGTATTCCAATGACTGCAGCATTGACACCCATGACCGCACCTTTGATTTTCGGATGATTGCGCAAAACGTCCCAAAAAGGCAGCGCTCCGACGATCAATAAAAAGGCAGGCAAGAAAATCGCGACGGTTGCGAATAATCCACCTTGCCAACCGTTCATCACGGCTCCAAGATAGGCTGCAAACGTAAACAACGGTCCTGGAACCGCTTGCGTCGCACCATAACCTGCTAAAAATGATTCATTTCCAATCCATCCAGCCGGTACCAGCTCCTGTTCCAATAAAGGCAAGACAACATGTCCCCCACCAAATACGAGCGCACCCGACCGATAAAAGCTATCGAATAACGCGATCCAATAAGATCCTGTCAGTTCCCGAAGCAACGGCAACATGCCAAGCAAAGTAAAGAACAATGTTAAACAAATAACTCCCATTTTCTTTGACACGAGGAATTTCGAGGAACTAGCATCTGACGAATCCTGAGCTTTGAACAACCATAACCCTACTAAACCCGCTACTATAATCACTCCAACTTGCGTAAAAGCCGCTTGCCATAAGAGCGTGACAACGAGTGCTAATAATGCGATCGCTTTTCGCTTACTATCTGGCGTTAAATTCTTTGCCATGCCGAGGACCGCGTGCGCGACAATCGCCACCGCCACGATCTTCAATCCATGGAGCCAGCCTGCATCACTAATATCTGAACCCGCTAGAAGCGTAGCAAATAAGATCAACGCCACGACAGAGGGCATTGTGAAACCTAGAAAGGAAATAAAGCCGCCGACTACCCCTGCACGTGCCACACCGATTCCAATCCCTACCTGACTGCTTGCTGGACCTGGAAGGAATTGCGCTAATGCTACTAAATCCGCATACCCTTTTTCATCCATCCATTTACGTTTTCGCACATACTCTTCATGGAAGTAACCTAAATGCGCGGTTGGTCCACCAAATGAGGTCAATCCTAGTTTAAGAGAGACGATAAATAATTCCGCTAGCCTTTTTATCGAAGAAGCCACATTACTCTTCATTTTGATCTCCTTTCGGCTTTTATAATGCTTTATTGCCGATCATCTCATGTCCCAATTTATTTTCAATAGATTTAGTAGAATTTAACGATAACTTAACAATCATTGGACAAACTAAGGATTAATTGAAAATCCAAATAAATTCCGCTCAAATTCTACACCGTTCGCTATCTTTTTACACACGATTTTTGTATGATGTAATAACTATCGATGTCAACAATAGATGGAGGAATTTAGATGCTAGGTCCACGTAAACCCGATCCTTTTTTTACAGCGTTATTGGACATCGCCAAGCATGTGCAAGAATCCATGCACTATGCGAACGAGTTTAAAGTCGATTCTGTCTCGGACTTAAAGGATGTCAGCATTCGCATGAAGGAATACGAAACAGCTGGTGACACATTGATTCATGAATTAATCACGAAATTAAATACATCGTTCATGACACCGATCGAACGGGAAGATATTTTGAACATCGCGATTGCAATGGATGATATCCTCGATGGCATGGAGCATTTCCTTGCTAATCTCGAGATGTTTTCTCTCATTGAAATCGATGAGTACATGCAGAAGTTCATTCTCAACATTATGAAAAGTACCGATGAAATCGTTTTGGCAATGGAATTGCTGACGAAGAAAAAGCTAGTGGAAATGCGTACGCATGCTGTGCAAATCAAAGAGTATGAACGGATTTGCGACGAAGTGTTGCGGACTTCCATTAAGCAAATGTTCATTCGTGAAAAAGATCCAATTCGTATCATTCAATTGAAAGATCTGTATGAACTGTTGGAAGACACGGCAGACTTTTGTCAAGACGTGGCAAACAATATCGAAACCATCATCATGCGCAACGCATAAGGGGTCCTAACCAATGGATACGATTCTCATACTAACCATTCTCGTCGTGGTATTTGCATTGGCGTTCGACTTCATTAATGGTTTTCACGATACAGCCAACGCGATCGCTACTTCGGTATCGACACGCGCTTTGAAACCTCGGACTGCGATTATGCTAGCCGCCACGATGAACTTTGTCGGTGCGCTGACATTCACAGGTGTGGCGAAGACCATCACGAAAGATATCGTCGATCCATTCTTATTAGAAAATGGTTCTCTCGTTATTTTAGCAGCACTCGTTTCCGCGATTATCTGGAACTTAGTCACGTGGTATTTCGGAATTCCTTCTAGCTCTTCGCATGCACTGATCGGATCTATTGCCGGCTCAGCGATTGCAGCAGCCGGATTTGGTATTCTGAATTACAGCGGATTCATTAAAATCATTCAAGCACTGTTACTGTCCCCTATCATTGCACTCGTCGGCGGATTTCTTGTCATGACCATCTTACGTACGGTATTAAAGAACCGTAATTTATTTAAAGCAAACCGTCGTATCCGCTACATGCAAATCGGAACGGCTGCGATTCAATCCTTTACACACGGTACGAATGACGCGCAAAAGGCGATGGGGATTATTACGATGGCTTTGATCGCGGCAGAATTGCAGACCACCGATGATATCCAGTTATGGGTACGGATTGCAGCGGCGACTGCGATGGGAATCGGGACGTCAATCGGCGGGTATAAGATTATTAAAACCGTTGGCGGCAAGATTATGAAAATCCGTCCGATTCACGGGATTGCGTCTGATTTGAACTCTGCAGTCATTATTTTCGGTGCCACACTTCTTCATTTGCCTGTCAGCACGACGCATGTCATCTCTTCTTCTATTATGGGAGTCGGGTCAGCGCAACGCTTAAAAGGTGTGAAATGGGGAGTCGCACAAAAGATTGTTTTGACGTGGATTATCACGATGCCGATCTCCGCTTTAATGGCCGGGGTCGTCTATAAAATATTCACACTTTTCCTATAATCAAAGTAAAAAGGCAAACAGTGAATCTAGTAAGGGAATCCTTCAACTTGCTTTATCTCCCTTTTCTTGTTATGATAAAGAAGAATTATTTTTGTTCGACGCTGGTCTACGATTTTATCTCGACCGTTTTTGAGAAATTGAGCAAGGATAGTAATACAATGTGTACACGAGTGTGCACGAGGAGGAAACAAACATGGAACAAGGTAAAGTAAAATGGTTTAACGCAGAAAAAGGTTATGGCTTCATCGAACGTGAAGATGGCGACGACGTATTCGTACACTTCTCAGCTATCCAAGGTGACGGATTCAAAACTCTTGAAGAAGGTCAAGACGTGTCTTTCGAGATCGAACAAGGACAACGCGGACTTCAAGCTACTAACGTAACTAAAAACTAATTTAACTATACAAACCACTTCCTTTTAGGGAGTGGTTTTTTTGTGCGTTTCTTTCCATATTTTCGCAACATCTTCTGGCACTTCGTTGCTATGATAAACATAGAAATGAATTTACATGATTTCACACATCGTTTGAGGAGGAATGGCCTTGCAGAGATTCGGGAAGTTTGTGACGCAATCGTATAAATGGATTTTCATGTTTTGGATTTTGCTATTTGGTGTTATGACCTATTTCGCCATTCAATTGCCTAGTTTGCTTGCAGGAGACGGCTTCCGTGTAGATGGCGAGCATGAACACGTCATGAAAATCGTCTCGGAAGACTTCGGTTTGCCTGCCGAGTCATTATTTTTAGTATTTGACGGAAAGTCCGATGCAGAAATCGATGCATCACTTGATCAGCTAGAAAAGCTCGGTGTCATGTCCGATATCGTATCTCCTCTTGTGGAAAAAGAACAGTATACAAAAGATTTATCCTATGCCTTGTTGCAATTTGATACGGCACCTGACGATATGCCGCAAGTCGTCGAGGATATACGCGACGAAATCGGGGGTCAAGCTGGCGTAACACTCACTGGTGGAGGGGCATTTGAACACGATGTCAATCAAGCGAGCCAACGAGACTTGATGACAGCGGAAGCGATCGGTTTACCGATTGCGATCGTCGTGTTGTTGTTTGCATTTGGAACAATCGTTGCCTCTTTCGTTCCATTAATTGTCGGCATCGGCACCGTCGTCTCCACTCTCGGAATTTTGGCGTTGCTTGGCAACACGGTTGACCTATCCATTTTCGTACTGAATATCGTGCCGATGCTCGGTCTCGCTCTGTCCATAGACTTTGCGTTGTTGTTCATTAGTCGGTATCGAGAAGAACTTAAGAAACGTAGCGTCGAGGAATCGATCATCATGACGATCCGTACTGCTGGCCGTTCCATTATATTCTCTGCGGTTTGTGTGTTTATTGGACTCGGTGCGATGCTGCTCATTAAGGTGGATATTTTCATGAATATTGCACTTGGCGGCATGATTGTCGTTGGAATGGCAGTCGTTTCATCACTTACTTTATTG
The DNA here is from genome assembly GCF_002743245.1 of Sporosarcina sp. P26b. Classification (NCBI taxonomy): domain Bacteria; kingdom Bacillati; phylum Bacillota; class Bacilli; order Caryophanales; family Caryophanaceae; genus Sporosarcina; species Sporosarcina sp. P26b. The sequence goes on along the minus strand of NZ_PDYW01000005.1, from coordinate 106,748 downwards.
CCTTCCGTCTTGTTGATGCTCGGTGAACGTATTCACAAGGGACGTTTGCTGAAAGAACGTAACGAAGATGCGAACGGTTGGAGAAAGTTTGCGAACGCTGTTATCAAACGTCCGGTAACCATTGCGATCGTAGCATTTGTGTTACTCGCAATTGCGGTTATTCCGGTGAAGAACATGGAATTGACGATTCCGCAGATCGACTCGTTACCGAAAAACTTTGATACACGGGTAGCATTTGAACAAATGGAAGATACATTTGGTTTAGGTGACGAGAGTACCGTGTTCCTCATTGCTGAACGGGATGGTAGCTGGAAAACGACTGAAGGTCTGGCGGATATGATTACGTTGCAAGATCAATTGACGAATGATCCGGTAGTTAAAGAAGTTTCGACCGTCTTTACGCTCAGTGGGATAGATACTGTAAAGGAATGGGAGCAAACGCTGCGTATTCCGCAAATGTACGATCAACTCAATCCCGTGCTGAAGAACTTCACGGACAGCGGCAACCGATTATTTATCCCCGTTACGTTGGGCGCTGCCGGTAGCTCAAATGAAGCACAAGACTGGATTCGTGATTGGTCAGAGAAAGATACTGGCTTCAACATCTTGCTAGGCGGTGAACCGCGTTTCAATCAGGAAATCTTCGATGAAATAGCGGATCACATCGTATACGTATTATTAATTATCATCGTTTCAACATTCTTCATCCTAATGTTCGCGTTCCGTTCATTAGTCATTCCGGTGAAAGCAATCCTAATGAATATTCTTGGGTTATCGGCAACGTTCGGTATACTCGTGTATATATTCCAGTACGGTCATTTCGGATTAAATCCTGGTACCGTAGCGCTCATCATCCCAGTTATCGTCTTCAGTCTCGTGTTCGGCTTGAGTATGGACTATGAAGTGTTCTTGATCTCACGGATGCAAGAAGAGTTTGCACAGTCATTCGATAATGACAAATCTACGGTCGAAGGACTTGCGACGACTAGTAAAGTCATCACGTCGGCCGCGCTCATCATGATCGTGCTTACAGGCGCCTTCGCGTTTACAGATGTAATGCCCGTCAAGCAAATTGGAGTAGGAATCGCGGTCGCTGTTGCGATTGATGCGACAATTATCCGACTGTTGCTAGTACCTAGTTTGATGAAACTGTTTGGTAAGTGGAACTGGTGGTTGCCATTTGGCAAAGGATTATACCGTTCCAACAGCCAGAAATATAGCGCAAAATAAAAACAGCCTGTCGGGAATAGAATTCCTGACAGGCTATTTTTATTGCCAGCCGAATGTACCGATCTCGGTATACGACTGATTGTCCATCGACTGATGATTTTTCTGTGTGGGATTATTTTTAAACGTAGCCTGAACCATCAATACGACGCCCACTACCGCTACAATCAACACCACAACAAGCCAAATCGCGACTGTCTTACCCTTCATTCGATATCACCCCTGTTGCCGTTATTTCGTTTTGACGGAAAAGCCTTCTTCTTTCAAATAGCTTGCCGCCTCGCCATAATCGCCAAAGCCCTCTTCCAAGTTCGCTTCGTGATAGACGTTAAAGAAGCCGTCTTCCTCAAGAAGTGTCAACATCTGGCCATTCGAGTTCTGCCATGTTTCTGCGATCGGATCTGCTTCTTGTACCTCAGTCGCCAATCCTTCAACCGCTGCGCGGATCACTGCACGGAATTCATCCGCAGAGTAATCACGTACGTTAACTAGACCGCGGTCATCCGCTTCATAGCCTTCTACGTCTGCCACATAGACAAATGCATTACCATTCGGATGCAAGTGCTGCACGACGACTGTTTTATCATACAAAGACTCTTCATAATGATAGTTCAAGCGCTTCATCGATACTTCTTTCTTCACTAACTCTGGGAACTCTTCTATAATCTGCTGTTTCTCTTCAAATGTTAACATGTTTTTCCTTCTTTCTAATGAAATTCAGTGCTCATCTTGTTCTCCATTCCGTAATCAGGACAAACAATATGACGACCGCAAATGCGACAATATAAAACCAGGAAGGTATACTGCTCAAACCACCGAACATGCCATCCACTCCTTCCAGACTTTCCATTCTTTTTTTAGTATACCCTTTTTCCTGCTACTCTGGCGGATAATTTTCAACAATTAATAGTTACCGCTGTATTGCCGAGGTACAAACAGAGTATAATGTGAAAGAGGAGTGAGTTTCTTATGATAAAACGCCTGTTTCAGTTACTCTTTCTCGCAGTACTCCTCTACGCATTCAAGCCCTTCTGGGAAGGTCCCGTATCAGAATACGTGGACTTATCGTTTCTCGACCCAGTTGACGCCAAAGTAGAAACTGTACTGAACGAGGAAGTAGTTGGATCTGCGCTTGACTATACAAAACAATCGATCACCGATTTAATTACATTCGTTTCCGACAAAGCCGTCGGAAGCAGCCCCCCGGATGAAGTCGCCCAACCCGTGCTTGATGCACCTGCAACGGGCATTATTTCCATCCACAATATTGAAATTGGCACACCAGAAGCACAAGTGAAAGAAAAGCTCGGTGATCCGCAACGGAAATCCGTCAATGAATATGGCACGGAATGGCTGACATTCCATGATAACTACCAGAATTTCGTCATGTTGTCGTATGATATTAAACGTCGAGTCAACGCCATCTACACGAACGACCGTCTCATCGCTTCATCTATCGGCATTGAATACGGTGTGCCGAAAGAAACAATACGTGAAGGACTGGGTGAACCGATTACGGAAATACGTAAAGGTACCAATATTTATAAGTTGCAGGACGATGAAGGCATGGATGTTTTTCATTCCGACGGTCTTTATATGTACGTTTTTTATGATCTTCATAAAGAAAATACCGTCACCGCGGTTCAATTGATCGCGAATTCGCTAGAGTCAGGTAAATCTGCGCTCTACGCACCACAAAACGATGCTATGCGCCAAGGCTTCGAGATGCAATTATTTGATTTGACGAACGCGGCCAGAGTGCGCCACGGTCGCTCTATTTTAACATGGGATCAACTGGCATCTGACACTGCCCGTCTGCATAGTACTGATATGGCAGTGCAAGATTACTTCAGTCATGAAAACCTGCAAGGCGAATCCCCTTTCGATCGCATGAAAAAACAAGGCCTTAAGTTCGTTAGTGCGGGTGAAAATCTAGCATATGGTCAGTCTAGCAGTATTTTTGCACATGAAGGGCTGATGAATTCCAAAGGTCACCGGGAAAACATATTAATCCGTGACTATCAGTTCCTTGGGATCGGTGTGGATTTCAATGACAAAGAACAGCCATTTTATACGGAAAACTTCTTCGCCAAGTAAGGGGATTTCCTTTCATTACGGCAAGTTATCCAGTAAAATAGAGACAAGGGCTTTGGTCAACCCAAGACCTTCATTACAGCATTAAAGGAGAATTTCAATTGAAAAAATTTGCTGCATTTTTCCTAGCCGCGACGTTGATTTTGTCGCCGATTGGGAACATCATCTTCCAAGATGAAATTACGGCCGAAGCTCGTGGCTATAAGTCTGGTAAGAAGAGTTTCAGTACACCTAACCGTGTGCAACCGAATAAAGCAGAAAAGAAACAAGATACCAATCAAAGCAATGATAAAGCAACGGCAGGCAAAACAGCTAAGAAGCCAGGCGGTATGGGTGGCGGCTTGATGAAAGGTCTATTCGTTGGTGGACTAGCGGGTCTACTATTCGGTAGCTTGTTTGCAAATATGGGTATGCTTGGATCCATCATGGGCTTGCTGATCAACGTGTTAGCGATTGTCTTCATCATTTACATGGTTCGGAAGATTTTCGCGATCTTCAAAGAGAAAGAGCGTAAGCGCAATGAGGATATGAATCAATGGAACAACAGATAATCTACGAACAAGACGTAGTGAATGCGGTGTGTGTATTGATTGCAAAAGAGTCACGTGCAATGCCAGACGACGTGGAAGTCGAACTTGCCTACGATGACGACACTGGGTTTTCAGCAGATGCGGAGCTTAACGGCAAGATGCATCATTTGGATACCTCTCGTCTAGTCGAGGCGCTTCGCCTTTGGATCGAGCAGTATCTCGATCAGGATCCGATGGCAGCAGGCATTCAGCTGAAGCTGGATGATGAAGAAGGGATTATCGCGGTAGTGCGATAATCAACAGAACGCCCCTTTCCGGGAGGGCGTTCTTTTTTTGTGTTCAATTGGGTGAATTGGAGAGGCTGGCGGTGGGATTTGGGGTGGTGATTGGTGCTTCGGAGGGGACGCGTGTCCTATGGGTGGGCGGTGAACCACACCCCCTTCGCTCGCTGGGTTTTTCACCTGTCAAAGCAAAGATGTGCTCCTAACGCTACGCTTTTACTCGCAAAAGCCGTTCTTCGTTACGGCTCTTCCCGCAGGATCAGCTCGAAAGGAGAGACAACCAAAAGGGAGCAAAGCGACCTGGTTGGCTCACCGAGAGCCCATGGGAAAGCGTCCGCCAACTGGAGCTTCCATCCCCACGTACTCACTAAGTAACTCACTCTTCCCAAGTACTTGCACTTGCACTTGCACTTGCACTTAAACAAGTCCATACAACATAAAAAAGATGCCCCAAAACCCCGGGACATCCTACTTGCTTATCACTTCATATTCTCAGACGTAATCTCAGCACAAGCAAATGGTGTTCCTGAGTCGCCCGCTGGATCCGTTACGTTATCATCCGGACCTTCATGGATAACTAACGCAGTACCATCCTCATCAATCAAAGAATTATCCATACCTGATTCAAGCGTAACTGCATCTGTCGTTATCGTAACTTTTGCATTTCCGTCTTCATCCGCCACTAAATTCTCCAAATCACCTGCGTGGTGTCCATCGGGATTTTCCAAACCATGCTTTTTATCCGTCGGGTTAAAGTGACCGCCTGCAGACTCTTTAAAGTCTGGCGCTGTACAAACGCCCGTTTCATGGAAGTGCATGCCGTGTTCGCCTGGCTCAAGGCCTGTTACGTCCACATCCATTGCTACTCCGGACGGTCCTTGCGTCAGCGTCACCGTACCGATCTCTTCCCCATCTACATTCATGACCGGCGCCATCACTTCTGGCTCAGCCATTTCCTCTTCTTCCACGACAGGATCACCACTGCCATTCACCGGCTCCTTTTCCTCATCTGCCCCGCCACCGCAAGCTGCCATGAGTAATGCGGAGCCCAACACTACACTTGATAGTTTCCACATAATTAAATTCCTCCTAATGTAAGTTTTATATCGTCCCGTTCATTGCCACTTGGATAATGAACTCATAGTGTGTAGTGTACCCACTTTTACAGCTTTCTAACATTTTATTGCGGGTGCCTATGAGCGGATAACGTGCCCGATAGAGCGACCAACCATGTGGATAGAGCGCTTGCGGGACTTGATAGAGCACTTAACCCAGTGAATAGAGCACACAACCACGAACTATGAGCGCTCAAACGATTCTATGAGCGCCAGCCAGCCTGCCTGCCAGCCTACCTACCAACCCACCCCTCTCCCCAAGAGACCCAATCCCAATCCCCCAACTCACACAACCAACTAGCCAAATAAAAAAACACTCCAAGGAATCATCCCCAGAGTGCCTAAACTGCAAATCAATCTTCAATCAACGGGTATACGCCGTCTTCATCATGTGTTTCCGTTCCGACGAGTGGTGGGTTAAAGACACAAATCAAGCGCATATCTTCTTTACCGCCACGTAAATAATGGTCATCGTGTTCATTCAACGCATACATCGTACCGTTTTTAATCGGGTACACTTTGCCGTCCGCAATCGTTTCAATTTCTCCATCACCCGCTACGCAGTATACTGCTTCGAGGTGGTTTTGATAATGGATATGTGTTTCCGTTCCAGCGTAGATAATCGTTTCGTGGAACGAGAAGCCCATATTGTCTTTCTTCAGCAAGAATCGACGACTTGCCCATGTTTCTGCCTTTGTTTCATTTTCACTACCAATAATTTCATCCAATGTACGTACAATCAATGCGTATTCTCTCCTTTAGTTCTGCACAATTTCTTCAATCGCTTCTTCTAGAATATCGAATCCTTGGTCGATTCCTTTTTCGTCCATGATCAATGAACCGAGGAATTTGACGACTTCGCCTTCAGGACCCGATGTTTCAATGATCAAACCTTTTTCAAATGCTTTGGCACAGATTTTATCCGCATAGTCTTCCTTGCCTTCACCGCAGACGATTCCTTGCATGAAGCCGCGACCACGTGTTGTAGCTTTTAATTGTGGGTAATCTTCAACGATGGTTTCCATGCGCTTCGTAATGAGCTTGGATTTTTCTTGTACCGATTTAGCGAATTCATCTGTTTCCCAATACGATAGAGCTTCTGTCGCTGTCAAGATTGCCATATTGTTACCGCGGAATGTTCCGTTATGCTCGGCTGGGCCGAATACGTCATATTGCGGTTTGATTAGCGTAAGTGCTAACGGTAGACCGTAGCCCCCTATGGATTTTGACAAGCACACGATGTCAGGCTTAATGCCAGCTGGTTCGAAACTGAAGAACGTACCAGTTCGTCCGCAACCCGCTTGTACATCGTCGACAATTAGTAGAATATCGTGTCTTCTGCAGAGGCGTTCAATTTCACGCAACCAGTCAAAGCTTGCAGGATTGATGCCGCCTTCGCCTTGTACCGTTTCGACAATCATAGCTGCCGGTAGATCCAAGCCACTGCTTGCATCGGCTAAATACTTTTTCAGGAAGTTCAATGATTGACCTTCTTCTAAAAATGTATCAAACGGCATAGAAGTCGTATTGTTAAGCGGTACGCCGGCTCCACCGCGATTGTAGGAATTTCCAGTTACGGACAACGCACCGAGTGTCATACCGTGGAAACCGTTCGTAAAGCTCACAATATTTTGGCGTCCCGTTACTTTGCGGGCGATTTTTAGTGCACTTTCGACTGTATTCGTCCCGGTAGGTCCAGGAAACATCACTTTATAGTCCATGTTTCTTGGCTGCAAGATCACTTCGTTAAATCGTTCAAGAAATTCTTTTCGGACCGTCGTTGCCATATCCAGACTATGTGAAATTCCATCGTCTTGAATATATTCAATCAGCTTTTCTTTCATCTTATCGTTATTGTGGCCGTAGTTTAAAGCACCTGCGCCGGCGAAGAAATCGATATATTCTTTACCTTCGGTGTCCCACATCTTATAGCCTTTTGCTTTGTTGAATACTGTTGGGAAACTTCTGCTGTAACTTCTCACTTGCGACTCCTGATTTTCGAATACTTCCATTATCTGCTGACTTTTTGTCAGTACCATGTGTAATTAATTCCTCCGTTAGATTCTGTATTTTCCAGTGTCATGTTGCGGCAATCGGCTTGTTTCTCAGAATGGTCCAATGCGGAACAGTTCTTCTGATTCATGCCCGCCACCAGGGAATTGATCTTTCGTATAGCCATCCGTAATCGTGCATTCCGTCTCCAAATCACGTGCTAAGCCTGTAAATAACTTAGTGGACGCCTCATTAGATGGTGTGACGGTCGCTTCTAGATAGCGAATATTCCGACATGCATCACTTTGCAAAATCGAATGCAGCATACGCGAAGCTATGCGCTTACCACGTACTGATTCATCGACTGCGACTTGCCAAATAAACAATGTATCTTGCGCTTTTGGTTGAATAAAGCCTGAAATGAAGCCTACAAGCTTTCCGTGATCTTCTACGATAATACTCGTGTCACTGAATTGGTCTGCCCACAGCAAATAGCTATAGGAAGAGTTTAAATCTAGTACGTTCGTATCTTTAATGAGCTGCCAGATGAACTTTCCATCGTCTACAGTCGGAATACGAAATGAATACGGATCGTTCGGATCTAGCCCTGCAATCGAAACTTTGTGTTTTTTGTCCAAACAGTTTCTCCTCCAAGTTCTCTTACATGTAGTTGTTCAAGTATTCATCATCTGTCAATTTCTAAGATGTGCGCTTCGTTACCCGAGAACACGATCTACTTACAATACGTTCGTCGAATAGTCATCAATGTGAGGTTTTACGGACCGAGCACATACACTCGGCAGATTCTCGTTATGAATCTAGCGGATATAGCAAGGGTACTTACGTAGAAAAGCCAAAATGGAGATTCGTGCTGGCTACTATGGGTGCTATCTTTCTGCCTTGCGGTATGAAGAGCAAAAAAGAGCGCCTTTACAAAAGCGGGGAGCTTTTGTTCATGGAAACAGCAGATATATTAAAAATTCGCTGATATGAAAGACACTTTCATTATCTAAAATTTACTACCATACGCATTCATCCAACCAACGTTCCCACACTGGTGAAGAAGCAAACTATGTGTCGCCTGTGACACTGGTTGCTATTATAGGAAACTCTGAAAACGTTGTCAATAGTAAATATATCATTTTATTTATTTGATTAAAAAGTAAAGCTCGACTAAGCCAGTCAGCGTATAGCCTGAGAGAGAATATAAAAAACCGGAAACATTTTCGTTTCCGTTTGAATTTTATGAAAATAATATCTTTTCTAATTCCATTGGTGCAATATATGTATCGCCTTGATAGACGCGCATATTGCCTCCTGAAATTTCATCGATCAACATGATATTTCGCTCAGGATCGCGACCAAACTCTAATTTAATATCATATAGCTCTAAACCTTTTTCTGCCATCTCTGATCGGACTACTTCAGAAATTTGCTGAGTTAATTCTTTAAGAGTTGCGTATTCTTCATGCGTCAAAATGTGAAGTTGTGCCAAAGCATCTTCTGAAATAGGTGGATCTTGACGTTCATCATCTTTCAATGTCACTTCCACGAAAGCGTCGAGTACTTGTCCTTCTTCAGCATACGCACCGAATCTGCGCAAGAAACTTCCGACCGCACGGTATCGACAAATCACTTCTAATCCTTTACCAAAGACCGTAGCAGGCTTCACCGTCATCGTTACTTCGTCCAGATCGGCATCGATGTAATGTGTCGGTATGTTTTGCTCCGCCAATTTCTCAAAAAAGTATTGTGTCATGCGAAGTCCGGACTTTCCGGCACCATCAATTGTCAGGCCTACAGTGTTAGCACCTGGATCGAATACACCATCTTCCCCTGTTACATCATCCTTGAATTTCAATAGCACGTGGCCATCTTCCAAGCGGTAGACGTCTTTCGTTTTACCAGAATAGGTTAATTTCATCCGTACGATTCTCCTCTATTCATAAATGTTGTACTACTTATCCAGTATAAAGCACTTTGGTCAGAAGAAAAAGTCTTGTTTGACGAATCTTGACAGAGGTCAAGGCAGTGTACACAAAAATTTCTTATACTTAAGATAATAAATACAAACGAAAAGGATGAGGAAAATGAAAAAAGTCGTATTTTTAATGGAGCCATTTAGCTGCCCATCATGTGTTAAGAAAATTGAAGGTGCCCTATCCAGAGCGAAAGGCGTACAGCAAGTAAAAGTATTATTCCACTCCAGTAAAGTTCGGGTCGAGTTTGATGAATCTGTCGTAGAAGCCAATGAATTGCAGGAATTGATTGTCAAACTTGGCTATCCAGTTCTCAATCAAAAAGTCTCATAAAAAGGAGGTATTCAAATGAATGCAAAACAAACTGTGCGCATCACTTCCTTATCCGCGATGTTGCTTGGTGTAGCGATCATCTTGCACTTCGCGGGCTTTCATGACGCGCGTCAGATTACATTAATCGCTGCCACTATCATTGCGGGTACTCCGATTGCCATAAAAGCGTGGAAAGCTATTCGAATGAAAGCTTTCAGTATTGAACTCCTCGTCACGATCGCAGTCATCGGTGCCCTATTTATCGGCGAATATGTAGAATCCGCAGCAGTTACTTTCTTATTTTTATTCGGAGCGTTACTTGAAATTCGCACAATGGAGAAAACGCGGTCTTCCCTCAAAGCACTTGTCGATCTGGCCCCGCTAGAAGCGAGTGTCCTTCGGGATGGAAAACTACTGACGATTGCTGTTGATGACGTAGAAATCGGTGATCGGGTAATCGTTCGCTCAGGTGAACAAGTTCCGGTAGACGGTCCGATTGTTTCAGGAAATGCTTCTATAAATGAAGCAGCCATCACAGGAGAATCGGTACCCGCATCGAAATCACTAGATGATCAAGTATTTAGCGGTACGTTAGTAGACAATGGCTATATTGAAATAATTGCAGAACGTGTAGGTGACGATACAGCATTCGCTCGTATTATCGAGCTAGTCGAAGAAGCACAAGAAGCGAAGTCGAAAACTCAAAAATTCTTAGAGCGATTCGCCAATATTTATACACCTTCCATCGTCATCCTATCGATTATCGTCTATATATTCACACGCAATATCGAAATGACATTAACATTCCTTGTCATCGCTTGTCCTGGTGCCCTCGTCATTTCAGCTCCCGTCTCGATCGTAGCTGGAATTGGTAACGGAGCCCGTCATGGTGTGCTCATTAAAGGTGGCGACGTGATGGAGCAATTGGCGAAAATCGACACTGTCGTCTTTGATAAAACAGGTACTTTAACTAAAGGACGTCCAGAAGTTACTGACATCCATAGCTTTGGCATCGACAAAGAAGAGTTACTCCGTTTAACTGCAGAAGCTGAACTGATGTCTGAACACCATCTCGGTCAAACGATCGTTCGTGAAGCAAAAAAACGCATGATTCATTTAACACATCAAGCACAAGACGCACAAGTTATTAAAGGTAACGGACTTCTTGCTGAAGTAGATGGCCAGCAACTGGCAGCTGGTAACCGGAAGCTGATGATCTCACAAGGTATAGCTATCTCTCCAACTATAGAAGAGTATGCATCCAAGCGAGAAAAGGCAGGTAACACAGCCGTGTTCATCAGTATTGGTGGAGAAATCGCAGGTATTATTTCCATAGCGGATCAAATCCGTCCAGAAGCCGCGGCTGCCCTAGCTAAACTACGAAGAAATGGTATTAAACAAATGATTATGCTAACGGGCGACAATGTACACACTGCCCGACTCGTTGGCGAACAACTTGGTCTCGACAGCGTCTATGCAGAGCTGTTACCTGAAGACAAAGTAGCCGCTGTCCAAAAGTTGAAAGCGCAAGGACATCGAGTAGCGATGGCAGGTGACGGAATCAATGATGCGCCGGCAATCGCCACTGCAGATATCGGGCTGGCAATGGGTAAAGGCGGAACAGACATTTCCATGGAAACAGCGGATATCGTCTTGATGGCGGATCGACTAGATCAATTCGCCCACGCCTATGCATTATCGAAAGCGACTGTGAACAATATGAAGCAAAACACATTTTTCGCAGTTGGCACAGTAGTTTTATTGCTAATCGGTGTACTGCTAGGCAAAGTCTTCCTAGCATCCGGCATGCTTATCCACGAAGCAAGTGTGCTTCTTGTCATATTGAACGCCATTCGATTAATACGCTATACTAGTGACAAAGCGTCCAAACGAAATGTAAGCGAGGTGAAAGTGAATGAGTCAGCAGCCCCACAATGACACGACCGATCATCGAATGTGTGTATCACTTGTTCCACTGTTCAATCACTTGGAAAAAGATCAGATGAAGCACATTGTAGAACTTGCGCGAAGCACCCCCTACCCGCGTGGACAAATTATTTACAATGAAGGCGACCGCTCCGAAGGCTTGTATATATTGCACAAAGGACGGATCAAAATATATCGCCTATCAGAAAACGGCAAAGAGCAAATCGTACGAATACTACAACCCGGAGATTTCACAGGCGAGCTATCGTTATTTGATGCTAAACCTCATGACGCCTATGCAGAAACACTTGAACCCGTAGAACTATGTGTTATTCAACGGGACCAAATGCAGCAACTTCTACAAGAGCACCCCGCGATTTCATTGAAGATGTTGGAGGAATTCTCCTCCCGCCTTGCCCGAACGGAACAACGGGCGGCACGAATCGGTATGGAATCAGCAGAAACGCGTATTGCCCTTTACCTAGTTGACTTATCAGAAGAACAAAGACAATTGATAGTCGAACTACCAATGAGTCGCAAAGACCTAGCCTCTCACCTAGGGACGACACCTGAAACAATCAGTCGAAAATTAAGCGCTTTCGAAGAGTCTGGCTGGATTCGCCAGCCCAGTATGAAAGCAGTAGAAATTCTAGATTTGGATGCTTTATTGCTTTTGTAAAAGAAACGCTTTTCATTCTACCGTACACGTGATAGGCTAGTTCTGAAAACCAAATATTTTGACCATTAGGGGAATCCTTTACAAGGACTGAGAAAAGAGTGTGGCTCTGAAACCCTTATTACCTGAACAGGTTAGCACCTGCGGAGGGAAGTGGCGAGTCGTTACTTATGTATTTCTGTCGACATTTCTACCACTTTCCGATTCGGGAAGTGGTTTTTTCTATTGGAGGGGAATGAATGAAGTTACTTGGCGTGACTGACGACCGTCTTTCGGTGGATGAACTGACACTACATTTGCTGCACACAGCACCGTTTCTTGATGCTATTATCTTGCGGGAAAAGTCCAAGTTAGATGAACAGCTAGTAGATTTAGTTACGCGTCTTGCAAGTGCTGAATTCCCACTCGACAAGCTCATTCTTCATGCCAGACCTCACTTGGCTAGAAGACTGAAGCTTAAAAAAGTGCAACTGACTGGCTATGGTATGTCGTTACAGGATGCATATCGAGAATTCCCCGAGCTCTCTTTCGGTTGCTCGATTCATTCATTGGAAGAGGCAAAGGTAGCTATGAATGAGGGAGCAGACTGGCTATTGTACGGGCATGTTTTTGAAACGCCTTCGAAACCTGGGCTGCCAGCGCGTGGAACGGAAGAATTGTTTTCTATTGCACAGTATAGTTCGATTCCTGTGTATGCTATCGGTGGAATTCAGCCGCATCACTTACCTAATTTACAGCAAAACCACGTGGCAGGCGTCGCTGTATTATCCCCTATGCGTTCACTGAAAACTTTGCAGAGTTATAGAAAAGGAGAGGTATCTCATGGAGAAAATGATTGATCTGAACGGCAAATCGTTTCCCGTCATTCCTGAAGTAGGGACGATCCAGCAGTTACTTGAGCACTTAGGACTTGGCGATCGTATTTTGATCGTGGAGAAAAACAAGGAAATTTTGCAGAAAGATCACTACGACGCACCGATCATGGACCGAGACCAAATTGAAATCATACATTTTGTAGGAGGCGGATGAACATGTTAAAAATTGCAGATAAAGAATTCTCTTCACGTTTATTACTAGGCACGGGGAAATATCCTTCATTTGATATTCAAAAGCAAGCAGTGGCGGTATCAGAAGCAGAGATCCTGACGTTCGCAGTACGACGCATGGATATTTTTGAAGCATCGCAACCCAATTTTCTCGAACAACTTGATTTAACGCGCTATACATTGCTTCCGAATACCGCAGGCGCCAGCACAGCGGAAGAAGCCGTACATATCGCACGTCTCGCCAAAGCTTCGGGACTTTGCGACATGGTAAAGGTGGAAATCATCGGCTGTAGCCGTTCATTACTTCCTGATCCAGTGGAAACATTACGTGCGTCTGAAATGCTGTTAGAGGAAGGTTTCATTGTACTACCCTATACGTCAGACGATGTAGTACTTGCAAGAAAACTATGCGAATTAGGCGTTCACGCTATCATGCCAGGCGCTGCGCCAATCGGTTCAGGCAGAGGCATTCTGAATCCGTTGAATTTGTCATTCATCATTGAGCAGTCCAATGTACCCGTCATTATTGACGCAGGGGTCGGCTCTCCAAAAGACGCCGCTTTCGCGATGGAACTCGGCGCAGACGGTGTATTGCTGAACACAGCCGTATCGGAAGCCGCCAATCCCGTCATGATGGCAGAGGCAATGAAGCTCGCGATTGAAGCGGGACGTCTCGGTTATAAAGCTGGACGTATGCCAGTTCGTGATTATGGCGTGGCTAGCAGTCCGACTGAAGGGCTTGTGACGACTTGAGCAGTAAATATTCTCGGCAAGAACTGTTTGCACCCATCGGACCAATTGGACAACAACGTATACGCGAAGCAAAAGTTTTTGTCTTAGGAGCGGGTGCTCTTGGCTCTTCAGGAGCGGAGATGCTAGTGCGGGCAGGCGTCGGCGAACTGACCATTGTCGATCGCGATATTTTGGAATGGACTAATCTTCATAGACAGCAATTATACTCAGAACAAGATGTCATCGATCAATTACCGAAAGCAATCGCTGCGGAAAGCCGATTGCGCGTGATCAACAGCGACGTGAAAGTTCGTGGGATTGTGGCGGATGTCACGCCTGAAAATGTCCTCGAATTATTCGAAGGCCATCATTTCATTCTCGACGGCACAGATAATATCGAAACTCGATTACTCGCAAACGACGCCGCATTACAACTCGGCATCCCCTTCTTCATGGGCGCTTGCGTCGGTAGCTATGGGCTGACATTTCCTATCGGTGTAAAAGAAGGAGCGCCCTGCTTACATTGTCTGCTCGAAGCGTTGCCGCCACAGTCTTTGACATGCGATACAGTCGGCGTCATCTCGCCCATCGTCGTCACGACTGCCGCCCGTCAAACCGCAGAACTGCTGAAGTGTATCACGGGGGCAACAATGGGACCCCGTCTCGAATCCGTCGATCTCTGGACAGGCGAGCGCGCTGCCATGAACGTACAAAGCATGAAGAAACCGAATTGTCCAAGTTGCTCAGATACCCCTGTCTATCCTTACTTGTCTGCCAATGAAGTGGTTCGTACGGCTGTACTATGCGGACGCGACACGGTACAACTGACATGGCCGAAAAATCGACAAGTTGAGCTGATACCATTTGCTAATTCCATTCGCGATATTGTTTCTAATTTAAAGCAAAATCCTTATTTGGTTTCCTGCGATTATAACGACCATCGCCTCGTGTTATTCCGCGATGGTCGGATGTTGGTGCATGGGACGAAGGATATTACGGCCGCGCGGAAGATCGTGGCAGGTTTGCTTGGCTGATTGTTTGATGTCTCTTATTCTCCTTAGAGCGTTTATGTGTGGTCTATGAGCGGTTAACTTGCTGGATAGAGCGAAGAGCGAGTCACATAGAGCGGATAGCCAGTAATATAGAGCGGATAAAACGCCACATAGAGCGTTCAGCCAGTTCCATTGAGCGACCACCACAATTTTACGACCTAACCCACACAATCCACCGACGAAAAAACGCTTCGGAAAGCCCTAAAACGGCAGTCCGAAGCGTTTATTTCATTAAAAACCTAGCACTACACTTACTCAGTCACATCCGCCTCAGCCGAACTCTCCAGCTTCAACACACCATCCGTCATCTTGTACACTTTATCTACGTACTTGATCAACCGTACGTCATGCGTCACGACAATGGTCGCCGTTTGATTGGACTTCGTTTCATTTCGCAACAACTCCATTACTTCAAATGCCCGATCAGAATCGAGCGAAGCTGTAGGCTCATCTGCCAAAAGAATCGCCGGCTTACTGAACAGCGCCTTGGCAATCGCCACACGTTGCCGCTCACCGCCCGATAAATCGGAAGGATAATTCTTATGCAACTTGGTAATACCTAAATCCTCGTATAACTTACGTTGCTCGTCTTTTGACATATTGTCTTTCTTCACTTTATTCAGCAATTCCAGCTGCTCGTCAACAGTTAAGAACGGTACGAGATTGGAAGCCTGCAATATAAAACCGATTTCCTGCAAGCGAATTTTAGAACGCTGCTTTTCATTCAGCTGCGATAATTCTTTACCATTGATGATCACTTGACCTTCACTTGGAGTTTGCAGACCGCCAGCCACCGTCAGGAACGTACTTTTACCTGAACCGGATGGACCAATGACTGCGACCAATTCGCCACGTTCGACTACAAAATTGGTCTCTTTCATCGCCTCGACTAGCGTATTGCCTTCACCGAACGTCTTTTTCGCATTTCGTAATTCT
Source organism: Sporosarcina sp. P26b (assembly GCF_002743245.1). Taxonomy (NCBI): domain Bacteria; kingdom Bacillati; phylum Bacillota; class Bacilli; order Caryophanales; family Caryophanaceae; genus Sporosarcina; species Sporosarcina sp. P26b. The sequence goes on along the minus strand of NZ_PDYW01000005.1, from coordinate 90,850 downwards.
AGTACCATCGTTTATCCTCCTATCGCTTCGAGCGGATCAATTCGGATAATCGTCCAAACCGAAATAACGGCTCCGAGAATCGCCACTACTATTAAGACCAAACCATAAATCATCATGGTAGGTATATCAAACATGATAGGAACGGCATTTGGCAGGAAGCTTCCCGCAAGTAATGTCAGACCGAATGCGAGGACAACCCCGATTAGCGCAAGAATGAAAGTCTGCGCTATAACCGATCGTGCCAAATACGCACTGGAAATCCCCTGCGCTTTCATCAGACCGAACATGCTGATTTTCTGCACAGTCAATACGTACAAGAAAATCGCAACGATTGCGGCTGAAATGACGAATAAGAAGTAGATCATATACGTTAACGTCAAATTTTGCTCAGTGTAACCAGGTAGGTTCTCGATAAACGTTTCCGTTTCAATAATCTCTGTATTATCAGGCAATGAAAGTTGATCCCACTCTTTATCCTTGACGACAATCGCGTTGACAATATCTTTATTCATTGTATACGCGTCTCCAAATTTGATCTTCTGCATATCATTTAACTTCATGTAAAGTATAGGTGATGCATTAAAACGAGCCTTTTCCGTAAAGCCAACAATCGTCAGTTCCGTATCAGATGAAGATAGCTCCAGCGTATCGCCGATCTTAAAGCCTTCATCTTTCAACACGTCCGACGCTACCACACCGTTTTGAACATAAAACGTTGGGTCCCCTTCACTGACTTTTGGCTTGATGAACTCATCTCGGTCAATACCGAAGAGCATAACGTTTTGCTTGGTGTCACCGTTGTTCGCAATGGCACCCATTTGGCTGACAACAGCCGTTTCTTTCGCGCCTAGCTCATCGGCTACCTCCTTGTTGAGCGCCGATTCGTACAAGCTCTTATCGGATTCCTCCGTCAGTAGAACAGCATCTACTTTCCATGTGTCGATCGCTTCCCTATTCATGCTAGCTAATCCATTAGCTAGACCTGATAGGAAGAACACGAGGAACGATACCAATAGCAAAATCGACGTAATGAGTAAAAACCGTAGTTTATTCTTTTTAATTTCGCTCCAAGCTAAAAACATTCATGCTCACTTCCTTTTATAGGACATCTATTGCTTCTTCTAATTCATAAGAAGTTGAAACTACTTCTTTTGAAACGCCACCAATCGATGTAATAACGTCTTGCAGATTTTTCATATGGTCTGAAAAATGCCGGATATCATCAATCGTCAAATGGACTGTATCTGTTATGTTTTGGAATGTTTCTCTCGTTGTTTCAGTCTCTTTCATGCCCATATCCGCAAACTTCGTGACCGTATCAATGGCAACATGAACGGCTTGCGTCTTTGCTTTTGACTGCGCGACAAGTTGCGCAATATTATCTGTCGACTGTTTCGTCTGATCGGCAAGATTTCGTACTTCATCCGCAACGACTGCGAAGCCTTTTCCATGAACGCCCGCACGTGCCGCTTCAATTGCGGAGTTGAGTGCCAACAGATTCGTCTGATCAGCAATGTTTTTCACTAGTTGTACAACCTCTTCAATTTGAATGGAGGCACGGTTCAATTCTTCAACTAATTCTGCCATGCCTTTCGTTTCTTTAACAATCGTCTCCGATGTCACAACCATCTGCGCCATCTGCTCGATTCCCGATTGCGCTTGATTGGCAGAAGTTTCGGAACGTACGATACTTTCTTGGATTTTTCCGTCTAGTGTAGCAGATTGCTCAATCAAATCATTGACTACTGCGTATGTAGACTCAGACTTCCCCTCGATTTTAAGCGCAATGCTGCCAATTTGTTGTTTGACGCTATTTTTTATTTCTTGTTGGTTTGCACGGATTGAGTCATTTGTACTCTTCTCAAACGCTTCAAGAACCAACTGCTTTTCAAAATTCAATATTTTGCTTAATGCCACAATCATTTCTTGCTCTTCCGCACGATCTAATTCAAGATCAAATAATATGTCGAGCATCGTAGAATGCAAGTTTTGAAAAGCTGCGATATACCATTTCGGTTCCAGTCCAATTCGCAAATGTGCATTCGCCACTTTACTGCGATTGATCAAATATGCTTCATCAATTACACCGTCGAATAGTCCACCGAGATGTACGGCTAATGTTTTACTCAAATACTCCGTCGTACTGTTCTTTTTAATCATCTGAGATAGCTTAGGAACTGCAGTCACACTTGAATAAAATGCTTTTACAATTTCATCGATCCGAGCGCTCATCGGTTCTTTTAGTGCACGTAATAGTTGTAGATCCCGCTCTCTTAATTGAATCGCATCCAACTGCAATTGAACTTCTTTGGTAGATACTTGCAATTTGACAGGGACAGAGGAAATAGGTTGTATTAATGATAATGTCTTACGTCTTTTTGTGATCCACATAGTAGTATTCTCCTTTTTCTTCAACTGACACGAACAAACTGCTATTTTCTAGGTTGTTTAGACTTTGTACAATGTTGTATACTAGTTAATTATACACATAAATAATTCCAAATACTAGAGTTCGTCATTAGAATAGGCCTATTCTATTCTTTCGGTTTCCTATTTATCAAAACCCCTACAACGAAACCGTATAATGCATGACCAGCGACCCACCACAACAAAGAAATTATGTTTGTAACACTTGGCGTTCGGTCAGAAAATGATGTCGTCGGATACAATAACAACCCTATGGCGACATTCACTAGAAGAGGGAACAGAATCGCATGGTTATGTATGAAACCCCTACTCTTGTCATACAGGATCACGAGTATGATACAGAGTACGACTGAAACGATGAGATGAAAAAACACTTCAATTACTTCTGGAAATTGATACTCTTTTACGATGGGTATGTAATCTACGTTCAGTAACAGTGTATATACTTTGTCACCCGTTATCGCTTGCACCATTTTCAAGACAATAGCGAGGAGAATCCCTGTTACAATACCTATCCAGGTGCCTTGCACAATGTATTTAGTTTTCATTTATACACCTTCCTACAATGTAAAAATAACAGATTTGACTTGTCTCGTCAAATCTATGTATAATGTTAGACATGTAGAACAAGGCGATTGGTCATTGTTCATTCTAGTATAAAGAAAGGTTGGTTGCTTTGAAGCCGTCATCTGAAACCCCGACGTATACAATTAAACAGGTTGCAGATCAAACAGGCTTGTCGAGGCAAGTCTTGAGGAAATGGGAAGAACGTTATGATATTGTGATTCCACATCGTCTCGATAATGGATATCGAATCTATCATGACGATGACATTCGGTTATTTTTACTGATGAAACGTTACGCAGAAGATGGCTTTGCACTATCACAGGCAGCCGAAATGGCCAAGTCCCAGAAGAAAACCGACATGCCATCAAATTCCGAAGATACGTATTTAGAGGATATATTGAATGATTTATTGCTTCACGGGAAAAATTGCGATGAATTAGAATTAAACTTTTCCCTTCAAGCCGCCTATCATCGATTGGGCCTTGAACACTACCTAAGCCAAATCGTCATTCCTTTTTTGAAAGAAGTAGGCGATCACTGGGCAAGTGGTGAGTGGGACGAGTATCAGGAAGCTTTGTCTAGTCTGGTCGTACGAGATCAACTCGTCCAGCTACGACGCAACTTCCAATACCGTGAGGACTCCCCTATATTATTAGGCGCGTGCCTCCCTAATGAATCGCATGAAATTCCGGTGCATATTTTTTTATTACAATTAATGCTCAAGGGCTGGCGTACAGCGATGATCGGTTCGTCACCAGCTCCAGGTGCTATTCAGTCACTTATTGATAAGATCAAGCCCGTCAAGGTATTGCTATCAGCTTCCACTACATTTCCGTTTGAAAAGAATCCACAGCTCATGCAGGAGTTGGATGATTTTGCGGGTAAACATCCTAATACCGAATTTTATCTAGGTGGATACGGCGCATTCATTTGGGCTGACAAGCTACATTTACAACATATTCATCTGCTTGAATCCATTGATGAAATTTAAGTGTTTTTGCATGTATCATACGCTGCCAATGCGCGCGCACGGGCAGCTTGATGATCCACCATCCGAGCTGGATAGGTCGTACCGATTGTAACTCCCGCTGCTTTTAGCACGTCATCCGGCGCTTCCGCAGGTTCAAATACAAACTTTACCGGCATGTCCGTTAACTCGGGCAGCCATTTTTTTATATACTGTGCGTCTTCATCGAATTTCTTTGCCTGAAGAATCGGATTAAACACCCTGAAGTACGGTGAGGCATCAAAGCCACTGCCCGCCACCCATTGCCATCCCATCGCATTATTTGCTATGTCCAAGTCCACAAGAGTTTCTTCAAACCACGCCATACCTTCACGCCAATCGATCAATAAATGCTTAATCAAAAATGAAGCTACAACCATTCGTACTCGGTTATGCATATAACCTGTTTCCCATAATTCACGCATCCCCGCATCGACTAATGGATAACCGGTATGCCCTGTTTTCCATACCTCTAACCGACTATCTGCGGGTTGCCACGGAAATTTTTCAAACTCCGGTCGCACAGGTTTCGTTATCATCTCAGGGAAATATAGCAACTGATAATTATCAAAGTCACGCCACGCCAATTGACGGATAAAAGCCTCTACTTGCTGATCACCAACATCATCTGCCGCAGCAATCGCCCCGTGCCATAACGAACGCACACTAACATTTCCCCACGCCAAGTAAGGAGACAATCGTGAAACACTAGCTTGCGCAGGAAGGTCTCGCCCGACTAGATAATCATATAATCCACTGTCCCGAAACGTTTCCCATCGCTCCATAGCGGCTACTTCTCCAGGTTGCCAATGATTCATTAACTTGTCATACCAACGATTAGCCGATAAAAGGCCCCATTCGCCTGAAGACAATGAATAGTATTTCACAGTAGACGGTATAAGTTCAGGTGTCGCAAACGGTGCTGCGATCGGTTCTTGCCGTAGTCGCTTCCAAAACGGAGTAAATACTTTATACGGCTGATTGGTTTTATTAAAAATCACATCAGGCGCTACAAGGAGTGTCCCTTGGAATGAACGTACTTGAACGCGCTGTCTCTCACAAGCTTCTGCCAATTCACGCTCTACTTCCCGGCTTTCCGGATCGTATAATTCATTGAAAGTTAGTTGATCCGCTCCGCTTTCCTCTATCAATTTCATCAACTGTTCAACAGGTTGTCCTTCTCTGACAATAAATTGGATCTGTTGGTCTTCAAAGCGCTGGATGATTTCTAGTAAGCTGTGATGCAGCCACCAATCCGATGCCGCATGACGCACTTTTGGTAAAATGAAAACGGGCAACACCTCTCCATGTGCAGCCGCTTCCACCAATGCTGGATGATCATGTAAACGCAAATCTTTTCGGAACCAAACTATTGTTTTGCTCATTCTGTTCTCTCCTTTTACACACCTTAAAACGCACCCGAACCACCGCCGCCTCCACCGGTTCCTCCTCCGCCACTGCTGCTACTATCGCTACTAGGCGCGTTGTTTGATACATTCGACGAAGCTTGGTTGAATGATCCTGCGAGAAACACCGGATTGTAGACGGCGCCTTCATAGTAGCCACTTCCATAATACGCATCTCCCGTATCGTGTCGTGATTTTGTACGATTCTGATCCAGTTGCTTCTGAGCACTGACAAAGTCTTTATAATACGCGTCCAACTCTGGATTCTTCACCCCTACACCATAAATCAACACACGGAATCGATCATCAAGTGAGAGTCCTTCCCACTTCTTCGTATCCAGTTCCTTCATCCACTTATCCACTCGCTCCCACTCCAGCTTCAGCAAAGTTCCTTCATAATTATACGGACTATAAAACAGTGCGAAGCCAAAAGCTACCAACGTCAACATCCCTACTAACACCAGTTGCGCGTACAGCTCATAATAAACAAAAGCGATAGCGAATCCGATGCCAAGCACCCCGATCAAGCTCAGGATCACACGCTCCTTCGTTGTCTTTACCTTCATTTCATACTGATTCAATTCTTCTTTTACAAGATCTTTCCACATCGTAAACTTTTTATCGAATGCTTCATAGTTCTTCTTTTCTTTCGTATAACTATTCAATTCATTCAATGTAAATTTTTTCTCCTGTCCGATTTGGTAAAATAGTAATTGAATCAACTGCTTCTCATGCTCTAGTTTGACGTTCGCATCGATCAACTCAAACTCGTCATCCGATACTTGCTTTACATGCCCTTTGCGTACGAGATCAAGCAACGCCGCGGACATCAACTCTACGGAAGCTACGCCATTCTTGAAAAGAAGCAATGCTGGTAAGCTCATATTATTGGAAGGAACGTAGAAACCATTCGCATCCATTTCATATTGCGCTTCCTTGCTATACCTTTTTCTTCTGGCACTCGCAAAGAATCCAATCAGACCCACTCCTAAAATACCGACCGCAACACTGACACTACCAAATATACCGGTAGTCCTTTGATTTTGAATGAACTCTTCACGTTTTCTAATTGCCGTTTCCTGATCCTCTTTCACTGATGGGCGAATATCTTGATCACTTGCGGTCATTCCTGGAAATAAAGACGGTTCATAGACAACGCGGATATCACCATTGTCCCCGGCATCAATTTCTCCCAACGAAAATACAACCGTTCCATCAGGCTGTACCTTACCAGTCCCTTCCGCACTGTCGTATCCGATGAACAACACATCAGACGCATCAGCAGGCGGTACAATAGTAATCGTCATATTGCCATAATCTGTTTCATTACGGCTGTCAAAAAATGGCCAAAGGAATTGTCCACCATCATTATACATTTCCATTCCATTGGTAATCGTATACTGCAAATCGAACGTGATGACTTCGCTGTCTCCTTTGCGATGTACTCGATATTCTGTACCGCGCTTTTCGATCTCTAATTCTTTACCCTTTTCATAAGCAGTAAAGCCTTCAATCGAAGCCCCTCTTTTCGGTTGAATTTCTCGAATGATTCCATTAAATTCACTGTCAAAATCATACGTATGCTTCTCTTCTACTCGAACAGTGCCGTCAGTTTCCAACTGCGCATTGATTTTCACATCCGGAATGCTAAAATCTACGGCTCCTGCTGTCATCGGTAGAACTAGAAAAGCCAGTAAAGCGACAATTAATAGTTTCCATTTCATAAAAAATCACCTCTTATCATGAGTATACGATAAGAGGTGATTAATAGATTCATTTGTTGGCAGAGTATTTGGATTTTCGTAATGGATATTCTATAATTTCATGGCTTTATAAAAGTATATACCCATTGAACCAAAAAGCAGTACCAAGATCATGATAAAAATGGGCATGTTCAACGTAGCGATTTTGGCCAAGGCAATGTCTGTCATTTGCCAGATCAAAAAGACAAACAACAGGGTTGAAATGTTTTTGATGACGTTCATAAACAGCACGCCATAACGATAGTGGATTTCTATGTTATCAGGCCGCAAATTAATGTAGTTATACATATGCGGATACTTTTCCAATATCCCCATGCCCACCCACATGACGATACCAATAATCGGCAACAGCAGTAATTCCATTCTCGTTCCATAGCGATCCACTTCACCATCCGCACCAAAATGTGCAGGAATTCGTTCGGGTAATTGACTCCACTGCAGGAGCAAATAGACGAGAGCAGCAGCGAATAAAGCGATAACCAACACATCGAACACTTTTGCTACAGCAGGTTTCTCTATGTCGAGCTTCGGTTTTTTCATCTCCATACTCTCGCCACCTAACTTATGATTCTTTTGCGCTCGTCATTTCAAAGACATCAAAAATATTTTCTTTAATATTGAGCGACATGATCTTGCCTTGTTTTTCATAGAAATGGATAGATCCTCTTCGGTCTTCCACCATTTCCGTCCATCCCCAGTCCTCAATCGTGCGTAAATAATGATCTGGTGGATTGCCGTCTGCGTCACCGATTCCTTTTAGCTTATACTTTGCTGATTTAGAAATCTCTCCTATGCAATCTTCAGCTTTCACTTCATACGCTTCTTTCGGCACAGGGAATCCTTGATTGATGATGGCCATCCGGTAGCCGTCTTCCTGACTATACACATTGGAACAACCAGTTATCCAAAAGACAGATACTAACACCAACAGCGCAAGTATTTGTTTCATATGTCTACCTCCCATTTTACGACTTCGTTACATCCATCGTACTAGGAAATATTGACATTGTCACCAAACGTTTTTGTGACGAATTAACGTAATTTCTGCACAATAACTACTTTTAAATAATTAAATTCAGGATAGTCCCGCGGTGTGCGGAAATCTCTTGGTAACGAAGACTCTTCCACTACTTTATAGCGCATATCCATCTCTTTAAATGCTTGCTCAATGAATCCTTTGAACTTCTTCATACTGAAGCTTGCGTTATTCGTAGAAGCTACGATATAACCATTCTTCTCTGTAACCGCGATCGCTTCTTTCATTAGCATAGGATAATCCTTCGCTGTACTAAATGTATATTTCTTCGAACGTGCAAAGCTCGGTGGATCCAGCACAACAAGTCCAAATTTCATGTCATGACGCTTCGCATAACGGAAATAATCAAAGACATCCATCACTTTGATATCTTGCTGCTCATAGTCAATGCCATTGACGCTGAACTGTTCAATCGTCTTCGCGACACTACGCTTCGCCAAATCGACATTCGTCGTTTTCTTCGCGCCACCTAGTAGAGCCGCCACGGAAAACGCGCCTGTATAAGAAAATGTATTTAATACTTCGCGACCTTGCGAGTAGTTATCACGAATCGTCTCGCGAACATCACGCTGATCCAAGAATACACCTGTCATCGCGCCATCGTTCAAATCAATCGCAAAGTTCATGCCATTCTCCTTGACGATAATCGGAAAATCTCCAGGCGTTCCTTTGACAAAATCATCCTGCTCGACATACTGCCCTTTCGAATCAAAGCGCTTCTTTTCATAGACCGCTTTATAATCGCCACGCTTGTCCAACACATTATAGACATGGTGACGGAACGCATAAATACCTTCACTATACCAGCTGACCATGTAATAACCGTCGAAGAAATCAATCGTCAAACCACCAATTCCATCGCCTTCTCCATTGAACAAACGATAAGCCGTCGTATCCGGATCTTCCGCGTATACCTCACGTCGTTCAAAAGCCGTTGCCATTTTTTGATCAAAGAAATCAAAATCGATCTCTTCTCTTTCATTCGAAGTCAGCACCCAGCCGATTCCTTTATTTTGAATTCCATAATACCCCGTAGCCAAATACTTATGATACCGATCCGTCAGACGAATCAAACTACCTTCCTTCGCCTGAATCTCACTACTCATCACAGCATCCTTCAAAACCAACGGATACCCCTTCTTCAAAGCCACCGTGCCCTGTGCATTCAACTGTATTTCAACTAATTTACTCATATCGTCATCCTCAAAGTGTATTTTCTCTATTATCGCATGGATGACACAAAAGTGAAAGCGGCTCGTCAGGATCGACAGGCATAAGACGGGCTGGACTTGAGGCGCTCTTTGCCTCACGACCAGCACGACTTATGACCCGAGATCCTAGCCGCTGCAACTGGATGACACAAAAGTGAAAGGTGGCGCTTAGAGTCGGCAGGCATAAGGCGAAGATGCGAAGCGGCGTTTTTTGCCGCACAGCAGCTTTGACTTATGACCCGAGACTCTGCCACCTGGAACTGGATGAACCAAAAGTGAAAGGTGGCGCTTAGAGTCGGTATCCTCAAAAACACATACTTTTACGACATTTATCCATCCTTCACTTACAATGAAAATACTAAAACAACCAAACAGGAGGAATTCACATGAACATCATCCCATTAGGTATCTGGGGCGGCTATCCAAAAGCAAGTAGCGCCACCTCTTCATTTCTCATTGAACACGAAGGATTCCATTGCCTTTTCGACTGCGGCAGCGGCGTACTATCTTCCTTGCAAAATTACATCGAACTCGACCAACTCGATGCAGTCGTCATCAGCCATTACCACGCGGATCACATCGCAGACATAGGAAGCCTGCAATATAGCCGATTGATTCAATACTACTTAGGACAACCTTCCCCACCACTACCGATTTATAGTCATGCGCGGAATAGGAAAGAATTTGCGAAGTTAACGTATAAAGAACAAACGCAAGGTATCGAAATTCGGGAAAATGAATCCGTTCAAATTGGTCAATTTACGGTTACGTTTTGTCCGACAATCCATCCGGTCTACTGCCTCGCAATGAAGTTCACAGTGGATGACAAGTCAGTAGTTTTCACAGCAGATACGGAATGGTCGGACAAGCTCGTGCCTTTCGCACAACACGCGGACATTCTATTCTGCGAAGCTAACCTGTACGAAGAGCATCTAGGTAAGTCACCGGGTCACATGGCAGGCAGTCAAGCAGGCGCACTGGCGCAGCAAGCCGAAGTCGGGCAGCTCATCCTCACCCACTTGCCGCATCATGGTGATATCAATGAGATATTGAATGAAGCAGGAAAAACGTTTAGTGGTTCAGCGGAGATTGCGGAAGTTGGGAAGAAGTATACAATGCTTTAAGAATAGGGGAGTAAATTAGTAAGCGCTTAGGAGTGGTAAGTAAGTTTGAGAGTACGAGGGGATGGAAGCTCCAGTTGGCGGACGCTTTCCCATGGGCCCGCGGTGAGCCAACTAGTCACTGCGTTCCTTTAGTTGTCTCACCTGATCGGGCTGATCCATCGGGAGTCGCCGCCAACTTCCGCTTCCATCCTACTTTTATAGTAGAAGGATTTAGAACACTCACTAGCAGTAGAATGTAAATTATTGTTTTCCTTAAACTTATCTAAGGTCAAAAACAGAAATAATCACAACACAATCTTGAATGAACTTCGATAACTATCACCCACTTATATTGCCGGGATTGAAGCGGCAGGCGGCGACTCGGGGAGGATCAGTGGGACAGGTGAAACACCCGGCGAGCGAAGCGAAGGGGTGTGGTTCACCGCCCACCCTCCCGAACGCGTCCGCCTAGAGCGCAAATCCCTAACCCAAGCACATTTTGAGCCTTCCAATTCCATCCCACAAAAAAAACGACCTCTGCCACTTACACAAAGGTCGTCTAACTTCTTATAAAAACACAATTGCAGCCAAAATCACTGCTAGCACGATACGATAAATCGCAAACGGCATCAACTTGACTTTCGAAATCAATTTCAGGAAGAAACGGATTGAAATCAGTGCGAACACAAACGCACTCAAGAAACCAACCACGTAAAAACCAATGTCATCCATCGACATATACTCCCAGTTCTTCAACACCGACACAAGACTCGCGCCCATCATGATCGGAACCGCCATGATAAACGTGAAATCAGCTGCTGTCCGATGATTCATCCCGAACAACACACCGCCGGAAATCGTCGCTCCCGAACGGGAAAATCCTGGCCACAACGACAAACACTGAACAAGCCCAACTGTGAATGCCTGTCTGTATGTAATCTGATCCAATGACACCACACTTGGATTTTTCGGTCCAAACTTATCCGCTGCAATCATCAAAAATGCACCGGCGACTAGCGCAAAAATAACTGTTTCCACGCCGAATAAATAATCATCGATCAAGTCCTTAAACGCAAAACCGAAAATGACAGCCGGCAACATACCTACGATAACGTGAAGCAAATTGAAACGCTCACTCATCTTGACATTGCTATCTACTTTATACAAACCGACTAAACTAAATAACCGTTTCCAAAATACAACGACTACAGCTAGTATGGATCCGAGCTGAATCACAATCTTAAATGTAATGGCAGGATACTTTCCTAAGAACTCTTCCGTCTTCAGCCACATATCATCAACAATAATCAAATGACCTGTTGAAGATACGGGTGCGAATTCAGTCATTCCTTCTACGAATCCTAAAATCAACGCTTTAATTAAATCAAATAATTCCATATGACTCTCTTTCCGCGAAGGCTGTCCTTCTGCTATTCTATTTTCTGTTATACAGTCTACCATGACGACACAAACAGTGGATAAGTTTCCGAAAAATATTTCTATCCACATGTGCATATTTTTTTATTTTGCATATAACTGAATACTTATACACATTGCGCGTGGATAGTTTGTGGAGAAGTTCGTAATTTCAGTTTATTCCTGCTGAAATCAATGCTTATCCACAACTTCACCGTCTATCTACTCATATGTGGCGACTTCTACTTGTAGACTATCAATTCGTTAATTTATTTTGAAACGCATAAATAACCGCCTGTGTGCGGTCTTGAACTTCCAATTTGGATAATAGATTACTGACATGGGTCTTCACAGTTTTTAACGCGATGAACAGTTCATCCGCTATTTCCTGATTGGATTTGCCCTTAGCTAATAATAACAACACTTCCAGCTCGCGGTCGGTTAAATCTTCATGCAAGGCATGTGTTTGACCACCGCGCATCTTCGTCATCATTTTCGATGTCACTTCAGGCTCAAGCACCGTTTGTCCTTGCACTGTATCTCGAATAGCATCTGCCACACGTTTCGCATTAGACGTCTTCAAAATATAACTGACAGCTCCCGCTTCAAGTGCAGGATATAATTTATCATCATCAAGGAAACTGGTGACAATAATCACTTTCGCTTCGGGCCATTTCTCGATAATCGCAGCCGTCGCTTCAGCACCGTTCATGACTGGCATAACCATGTCCATTAAAATAATATCCGGTCGCAAATCCAGCGCTTTCACTACTCCGATCTGGCCATTCTCTGCTTCCGCAATCACTTCGATATCCGGTTGCATTTGCAAATACGTCGATACGCCAATGCGCACCATTTCATGATCATCCACCAACAGCACTCGAATCATCCGCCAGCTCCCCTTTCAAAATCGGTAACTTCACTTCCACAATCGTCCCTTGAGATGGTACCGAGACAATCTTACAACTACCGCCAATCTCAATCGCACGCTCTTTTACGTTCTGCAAACCGTACGAACCGCCTTTGCCGTCATCTTGCTTAAATCCGACGCCATTATCCTGCACGCGTAAAATCGCCAGCCCATCTCGTTCGATTAATAAAATCTCCACTTCTGTCGCTTTTGCGTGACGAAGCGTATTCGATAACGTTTCCTGAGCAATCCGGAATAAATGATCTTCCGCACCTTTAGACAACTCGATATCCTCTAAACGATGTGTAATATCAAACGTCACTTTTTGCTGTAATTCACTTAATAATTCTTCCAGACCTTTCGCAAGCGTCTGATTATGCAGAGCAGCCGGACGTAAATGAAGAAGCAACGCACGCATTTCCAGTTGTGCTTGCTGAACCATTTTCTCCACTTGCAGTAACGGCTTGTGAATCGGGCCTTCTTCCGCCTGTTCCGCAAGTGCCGACAACAGCATCGAAGCCGCGAACAATTGCTGGGACACTGAGTCATGCAATTCCCTTGCTAATCGCTGGCGCTCTTGTATTATACGTTCTTGAATGAGTTTGTCTTGCGTCTCTACTCGTTCATCCGTAATACGGCGCAAACTATTTCGCTGCGCTTCTAGTACCTCGTATAGTTGTTCAATCGAGCGGTTAGTCTTCCTCTTCACTTTATTCGACTTCGTAAATTCCTGCTTTGCGTAAAGATCCTGCAATTTCCCGATAATAATATTCTCTTTTGTTCTGCCGTTCTGTCCAATCCAACCCGCAATCACCAAGCTAATAATGAAAATCGTCGAAAATAACCAAGCAATGAGGGGCATATCCGCAGCTTCCATATTGAACAACAAATACTGATATTCTACGAGCGTGACATCAATGAAAAAATAGAAAAAGACCGCGACGATTGCGCTGAATGTCAACGTCAATAGAATGGTGCGACCAATGATTGCCTTCATTTTCTACGCACCTCCACATCGCCAATCCAAGTGAATACCGAAATAATCAACTCAGGATCATTCGGACGCTTCGTTTCATATCCATCATACGCTTGCACGCTTTCATTGAATAGCTGCTGCGGTGCATTTCCTAGAAGTTCTGCTTCGCCGTATAATGTTGCATAATGAATTCGAACCGGAATATCATAGGGCAATTCAATCAGAACCTTCCCGAAGATTTGCCGAATCGAAATGAACGAAGCTCCTCTTGGCAAGACCGTATCCGTTACATCGACATGTACATCCCCGAAAAAACCTTGCATATGCACATCTTCCCACTCGTACGTCGAAAGGGGTGTTGACTGTATGGAAAACAATCGATTTCTCCACAAACCTTGCGACCGTCTCTCTCTCGGTTTCTGTAGATTACCGAACACTTCGCTAGCAGGCGTGCCTCTCCATAATTTCATAATAATATACAAGACAATTACTAAAATCAGCAGTCGCACACTCCACAATGTCAGGAGCGCAATGACGATGAAAACAATCCCTGTTATCGCTGTCCACTTTCCGCGTTTCCGATATCCATAATCAAGAAATCCCCAACCGAGAAGGAGGAAGATGAAATTGCCATTTGAAAACAGCATCGATTCGACGAAAGCAATCGCCAATAGAGCAAGCAAGTAGACCGAAACTTTAGTTGAATCCCTTTTAGCCATTCCATTCTCTCCCTTCTCGATAGAGGAAGCGTGATGCTTCCTCTTACAGTTTACACAATATCTTGAGTTTTTGCGTTAGATTTCTCTAATGAATCTAATCGTTGTTCCATCGATGAGTGGGATTGCGTCGTTCTTCTGCCACTACCCAGGTTTTCGATGTATGAATGCAAGTCATCGAGTGTGGAAAATGATTGATCCGGCTTAACAAAACGATCCATCTTTTCCTTCGCACGCGTAACGTTCTCTTTGCCCATCAATTGCAGTTGACGAACACGCATGTCCTTCACACGGTGCTTCATCTCTTCGAATTTCCGTTCCAATGAAAGCAATTCTTGTGTAGCATCTTGAATGCTTGCCGATAAACGCGCTACCCGTCCTTCATACGCTTCCACTTCTTCTTGCGCAAACGTAATTAATTCAGCTTCTCCTGTCTCCTCAGCAAGTTCTAATTGATGACGACGCTTCATCGCCATTAACTCTGCATCCTGACGTTCATTTTCCAATTCCTCTTTCAGTTTCCCTTGACGTTCCAACAACTTACCAATTTCCGCAGTCTGCTTTTGCGCATCCAGAAAATATTGATTGAGCATTTCTAGCGGGTTTTCTTTCCTTTGTGGCTTGTCCATCCACTTATTGAGATCTTCTTGTACGGTATATTTTACTCTATGCCAAAATGCGTTCATACTGCATCTCTCCTTTTATTTTGTAAGTTCGTTCCACTGGCGTTCAAAGTTTGTGAATGGATCATCCGAAATGACGTTCGGGTTTACGTTACGGTCGTTCCACTTGCGGTATACGTAGTAGATTCCAATTACTGCGATGATACCGATGAATGCACCGACGTTTGAAATTGAGCTGATGACGCTAATAACCAGGACTGTCATCCAAAATACTTTCGCGAACATCGAGTGACTCTTTCTCCAGTAGTGGTAGCTAACGAGCGCGATTGCCCCTGTCACAGCTAGCACGACGATGGATCCAAGATTCAATACGGCTGCCAGGCCTGCGATAATGCCGAGCAAGAATAAACCAATTTTCTTCATGTTGATGTCCTCCCTTCATTTGTAACCTTAGTTTATAATGAATTCCCGCTTTCTCCGACGGTCCCATAGCGGATTTCTAACTCAGACTTAGGGCTGAGTGTGAGTAGGTATCGAAACTAGGAACGGTTTGGCGGAAGAACGTTGACGATGTGGTTGCGGGTTTTTGATACTTATTTTTGGGGCGTGGCTCGACTGGTTGTTGGGTTATGAAGTCAGGGAGCGTCTGCTTTTTGGACTCGCGCAGGCACGTGGGGGATTTATTTTGGTTGTGGTTCTAAGAATGCTAAATTGTGTAACTCACCCAACCTGCAAGCTTGGTTGGCGAAGAGACTATGCGGCTACGGGTCTTTGATACTTATTTTTGGGGCGTGGCTCGACTGGTTGTTGAGGACTGCAATTAGTGAGTGTCCACTTTCTGGACTCGCGCAGGCACGTGGGGGATTGCCTCCAGCCATGAGCCAGCTGGCGGTGGTGCTGCCAGTTGTCTCATGGCCACGGCCTACCCCGCAGTTGTGCCTGCGCTACTGAGTGGTATTTATTTCGGTTGTGGTTCTAATAGAAAGAAGGTCAGTGACATCGTGATATCTATTATGTATTTCTTGCGAAGGAAGTGTAGGAACTGCCCTACATATAATCTAACGAAGGCGACTACTGTGGTAGGCGTAGCGAGGTGACAAAGACAGGCGCACTTCCTGTCTATGTCTCCTCGCGAAAGCCATCCACCAGCGCCGTAGTGGGGACAATGGACTTGCTTCTTACCTACTATTTGAATAAATCCCTAACCCAACACAAAAAAGCTGTTCAAGAAATCCATTACGATCTCCTGAACAGCTATATTTAATTTTATTTATTTGCCTTAAGTAGGCCATCAATCAAACCGGCATGCATACCTTCATGCCATGTTAGAAACTGCAGAACTTCATCGACGGTTTCCAACGTAATGAACTTGCCGATAGAAATGGGTGTGTTCAATCGATGCGTTAGCTGTAGTTCGCTCAGTTGCGAAATCCGCTTGCCTTGACCTTTCATCGCAACGATTAACTCCTCTTTTGCTGGAGGACTGCTTGGCCAAGTAGATGGACTCGTTCCTGGCGCAAAAAACTCTGCCCATTCCAACTTATCGACTGGGTAGTCATTCATTGAACGGTTAAGAAGATCCTCAGTCAATGAATAAATATGTCCTACATTCCATTGAACGGTATTAGAAAAGCCCTCTGGTTGAGCGTCCCACGCATGTTCATCCGCTCGTTTAATGAGGCCTAATGTAAACCCTCTTGCCATTGAAAACTGTTGCAATGCACCCATTCATTCCACCTCTTCTTCTAATCTAAAAACAGCCTTGCATTTAGGCAGGCTGACTTTACGATTGATTTTCTTCTTGCTTTTTGATATTTTTATGCTGATTCCACTGGTCATGCGCTTCGGTGTTGTATTCACGATTATATTCTTCCTGATCTCCATAAGGGAATTTCTCACCCGGTGTCAGATCATGATAGTTTTGGCTCGGTGATTTATTTTGACTGTAAGCGGATGGTTTATGTTCTCCTGAGTCATCTTGAGCGTTTTCCCTGAACGATTCGCTTGAATCAGAATCTGCTGGATCCGCAAGTGGCAATTCATCAGGTACTACTACGCCTTCAACTGCATCTGTTTGTTCATCCATCTCTTTAACTTTTGGAGTTAGATCTCTTTTGTTTGGATACTTTCCATCAACGATTGTCATATAACCATTCCTCCCTTTCATGCGGTCAATAATAGATAGACTGCACTCCCTATACTTACCCTTATTCGCCACAAACAAAACGTAATCCTTTTAAAATTTTAAAAACAGAACAAAACAGGAATTTCCTCCCATCTTGTTCTGTGTCCATTTAACTACCGATGATATCAATCGTTACTTTGAACAAATCTCCGTCGACTTCCACTTCCATTCGTCCTCCATGTAGCTCGACAATAGATTGCGCAATTGCCAATCCTAGACCAGAACCTTCCGTTTTTCTAGATTCATCGCCCCGTTTAAAGCGCTCGAATAACTCATCTGTATTATCTCCCAGCTCATATCTAGCGACGTTTTTTAAGATAATGCGTGCGTTTGATCCAACTTGCTGTAGATTGACGTACACTCTCGTTCCCGGCAATGAATATTTCCACACATTGATCAGCAGATTGTCGAGCACCCTCCACCATTTTTGACCGTCCACCATCGCAAAGACCGGTTCGTCAGGTAAAATAGTTCGGATGTGCAAATCTGACTTAGCAAACTCTTCCGCATGTTCCGCCAATGCCTGTTGCATCAACTGATTCAAGTCCACCCTTTGCTTGACCATTTCCAAATTACCACTTGCCATTTTCGAGACTTCAAATAAATCTTCAATAAGCGTTTTCAAGCGCTGTGATTTCTGATCTAGAATGCTGACATACTTCGCACGGTCTTCTGCCGACAACGTTTCGTCTTTCAATAAATCCGTATACGTAATAATAGAAGTTAGCGGTGTTCGTAAATCATGACTAACATTCGTGATCAATTCTGTTTTCAAGCGTTCACTTTTTGCTTGCTCATTAATTGAGACACGCACACCTTCACGCAAATTATTCAAATTGGCTGCGTGTTTCGCAAGTTGCGATTTGCCTTTGACTGGAATCGCCTGCGTCAGGTGACCCGCCGCCATATCATTTGTCGCAGCCAATATCCGATTCAAATAGGCTGCCCTTCTTACAAAAATAAATAAGGCAGGTATGGCAACAAACAGTACACAAAAAATGTAAATGACAATGAGCGCCGGATCCATGAACCCACCTACGAACCCTATTCCGGCTAGAAAAAATATAACGAGTAGTAAGGACAGCTGGATACCGATCGACCGGTTGCTGAATACGTCCCGTACATCACGGATGAATTGCATACTATAGCTTTCTCGAAACGCTCTTTCTAGTGCTCCCGACTTCCGATATTGTTCAACTAGATGAGTCGCTTGGAATGCCAGTAACGCAGTAAATAGAATACCCAATAGCACAAAACTAACGATTACGTTCCCTATGACACCTAGTCGTAAACTGGTTAATTGATACATTGCATTGTAAATAGCCGACTGTATATAAAGAGCCAATATACTTCCCGTCAGCAACAACAGGATTACTTTCACATCTATTTTCCAACGACTATACATCGTTGCGAATCGCGACTCAAGCACCCATTCTTTGCGGAACTTTATAACTGTGAACAACGCCACCAGCGCTAATGCTCCTATAACCCACAGCGCATAGATCATATACTTCCCACGTATAAAGTTATCGTTTTCTTCCGCAAGCGAACCTAACACAGCTGCATCTGATGGAATAATAATAGTCCCTTCAAAATATTGCGGAGGATTGCTGATCGTCGCAATCTCCTCGTCGGAAAATGATATTCCTTCCTCCATTGGATATTCATAGCCATTATCAAACTGAGCTGAATCTGCTTTAAAATAACCTCGTGCATCGTTGAATTGTTCAGTGAACAGCGACGTCACTTCGACATCACCTCTAGTAAAACGTTCGCCTGTTTCTGTGTTGACTAGATCATAAGCAATTGGAATATTCGTTTCTTGATAACTTTGCGTTTCATTTATTGCGCGCTCTAGCTTTTGAGCTTTTTCCGCACGAATTTTATCTTTTACATAACTATCGCTTTCAAAGTTCTTCTTAATATCGTCTAGTTTGATATTCCGCTCTTTGACGAGCGCTAACAGCAATGTTTCGTTTTGATCTTTTTTTGCTTCTGTGATCTTATCTGCATACTGTTGCTGGATATTGTCCAGCTGTTCAGGTAGCGTACCATATCGCTCGCGATACTCACTGATGTCACCATCTGAGACATATAGTTCCTTCTCCATCTTTTTCAAGTCTACGGGATTCAGAGTAGACTCAGACAGATTCGTGTACACTTGCTCCATTCGATATTTAAAGTCATCTTGATCAGTAAACGATTTCCCAATCAACTGCGGTCCATAATGAATGATAGACGGCAATGCGATTAACACAAGCGTCACAAGCGCTGACCAAATGAGTAGCTTTATATTTTTATTCATCACGCGTTTCCTCCTCTTATAATTCGTACAAAGTAATCGGTAGCTAAACTTATTCGGTCCAAACCGTTGATGAATAAATCAATCGTAAATGAAGCACAGTATATAAGAGTGCAGAATGCGAGTGCAATCGCAAACAGTGACCAAACTATTCCACTTTTATTTCTCGATTTTATAGCCAACACCCCACACCACCTTCACGTAACGCGGATTTTTCGGATCTACTTCAATCTTCTCCCGGATTTTCCGAATATGCACCGCCACTATATTTTCCGCGTTATACGCTTGTTCATTCCATACGCGTTCATATATTTCATTGATCGAAAACACACGTCCTGGATGTTTCATAAGAAGTTCCGTAATCTTGAACTCAATCGGAGTCAGCCGAACCGGTGTCCCATCCACCGTCAACTCCTTCGCCTCTTCATTTAAGACGAGACCATTGACTTCAATCACTTTCTGTCCTTCATACGTCCCAAGCCGTACATATCGGCGAAGTTGCGATTTCACGCGTGCCATGAGTTCCAATGGATGAAACGGCTTCGTGACATAATCGTCAGCGCCAACCGAAAGTCCGTGAATCTTATCCGAGTCTTCCGCTTTCGCACTTAGCATGATGATCGGAATATTTTGCATTTCCCGTATTTTGAACGTCGCCGTTATCCCATCCATATTCGGCATCATAATATCCAATATCAACAAATGAATTTCATTATTTTGTAGTAACGCCAATGCCTCTAGTCCATCTTCCGCCTTCAACACATGATATCCTTCATTTTTCAAATAAATCTCAATTCCATCACGAATTTCCTTATCATCATCCGCGACCAACACTGTAAATTCCGCCACGTCCGTCACCTCGTCTCACTGATAACTTCATTCTATCACCCAACTCTTAACAAAGAACGAGGATAAATATGAAGAAATTCTTAAGAAGTTTTCGAATGAAATTCTTTGCGCTCATTGCTTTGCCGCATCCGCTCTTAGAAACCTGCAAGTGATCATAGCCAGTGCGCTAACGCTCATAGATCCGCTTAACTGCTCATAGACGACCAGTAACCGCTCATTGCGCGTCGTTAACCGCTCATAGCCCATGCATAATCCTTCAAAAACGAGCCACACTTCTATAACGGAGGTGACAAACATGCCAAACAAGAACAAGAACAACAAGAACAGCAAGAACAATGCTAACAACATGCGTGAGGAATATGGTTTCGGTTATGACCTGAGTCCCGATGATTTTGATGTAGTCGGACAAAACGACGCGGCCAAGAAGAAAAATGCCAATGCAAAAAAGAATCCATTGACTGAAGAGGATCACCCGATTAATCATCCTTAAATTTAGAATGTAGCACTAGTAAATCGTCATTTTGAAAGTGCTGAGACTTAAGCAGTAAATCTATTCCAAGTAACAATAAGCACAAAATAAAAACCGCGTGAACCCAATGTGCTGGTAAATTGGATTCACGCGGTTTTTCTATTTCATTAGGTTTTGTCTCAGCCTCTCCTATCCAGGCTGTTCCTGCAACAATCCATACTTCCCCTGAATTCGTCGCAAGATTTTCATCCAACTGGCACTAAACACTACAATGAAAAACACATTCGATACAGCATGCGCCAAGTCAAAGTAGACACTCGAAACGAAGATTCCAACGACATAACTCCACGTCAGCGATTCGATATTTCCAACAATCACCCACATATTCATGATCCAACCGAAAATATAGCCCCAGATGAAACCAAATGTACATTTCCCCCATAACGTTTTCATCCATGACGTGTTACGCAATAATCCGGCTGTCATCCCCATCATGCCCCATCCGTACATCTGCCAAGGCGTCCATGGACCTTGTCCTAGGAAGAAATTCGAAACAATCGCCGCCACTGCTCCAACGATAAAGCCCGACTCCGCCCCAAAAACCAATCCTGCCATAATGATAATAAATGAAGTCGGTTGGATACTCGGAAGTCCTGCAAATGGCACGCGCCCGACTGCTGCAATAGCTGCCATCATGGCTAGTAAAACGACTTCCCTTCCCCCTACATCCCGCCACTCAAAACGAGCAAAGAAAGGTATCATAATCGCCGCAATCATAATCATACTCAATAGAAGATAGGCTTTATAATGAAAGAAGACAATTGAAATCACGAGTAACGCCAATAATATGACCGATACTATCAATAAATACTTTCGCGAACGCCCCATGTGGCAGCAGCCTCCTCATACGTCAACACTTCCGGCCGCCTAGTTTCCCTTGTCGCTCGATTAATCGCCGTCGTGTAGAAATAATTGCCTTTGAATAATTCATCTGGTGTACCGTCTGCTGCTATTTCACCGTCGAACATCATCGCACATCGCTCTGCATAACTCGCTGCAAAGCCGATATCATGTGTCACCATGAAAATAGTCAGTCCGTCTTGCTGCAACCCATATAATAACTCGCCGAGATGTCGTTTAGACACTGGATCCATCCCCTTAGTCGGCTCATCAATGAACAACATTTCAGGCTCACCCATCAAAATACAGGCAAGGGCCGCTTTCTGAACTTCGCCACCTGAACAATCATACGGATGACGCGCACGTAAATGGGAAATCCCAAACGACTCAAGCAGACGATTCATACGTTCTTTCGTATCGGATAGCTTTAAGCGCTCCCCAATCGTTTGCATCTCTTCTTCAATCGTTTGCTGAACAAAATACGTTCGCGGATTTTGCGGTAAGTAGGCAATTTTCCCAAGCCACTCAGAATCCTTCATCTTCTTCATGTCTTGCCCAAGTAAACGCACCTTGCCTCGCTGGGGTTTAATACTGCCAAGACCTGCACGTAATGCAGTCGTCTTCCCGCTACCATTTCCTCCGACCATCGCAAAGAACTGGCCTTTTTGAATACGCAACGTAAAACTCTTCAAGATAAAAGGCGCTTTCTTTTGATATTGGAAAAACACATCATCCATTTCAAGTATTATTTGCTTCTTAGATAGGGTAGATTGCAATTCAACAGGCACGATCTGCCGCTCTTCCCGGCCAATCCACTGTTTACATTCTTTCACCGTAAGCGGTATTGCAGAGACAACGGGATTTTCTTCAATTTCCATATAAAGCCGTGCAAAAGCAGGTACATACGGAAAGAACTGCGACGCTTCCTCTGCGTACAGATTACCGATTACTTGTCGACTATTCCCTTCATATCGAATCTTTCCTGATTCCATCAGAACGACACGATCTGCCACTGCATATAATTCTTCCAAACGATGCTCCACCAATACGATCGTCATGCCAGTTTCTTTATTCAATCGCTCTAGCATCAGCACCAATTCTTTTGCCGCCACCGGATCAAGTTGTGATGTCGGTTCATCGAGTAATAGTACACGGGGCTTCATGAGCAGGACGGATAATAGATTCAATAATTGCTTCTGGCCACCAGACAACTCGGAAGGTTTTGCATTCAGCAAGTCCTCTACTCCGAAAAAATGCACCATTTCCGCTACACGCTTGCGCATTTCAAACGTTGAATACCCTAAATTTTCTAGCCCAAAGACAATCTCCTGCATCACTTCATCCATGACGATTTGATTGTCCGGATCTTGGAACACATAGCCTACTTGTTCGACCATCTGCCTCTCTTCCCACTCGCTGATCGGTTTATTTTTATACAAAATATCACCTTCGAGCTTCCCGACAGGCGTCAATTCCCTCTTCAACAGTTTCAATAAAGTCGTCTTGCCACTGCCACTAGCACCGCCAATAACGAGGAATTCTCCTTCATTAACGGAAAGTGTGACGTCCGATAGCACTTGCTGATCTGTAGTAGGAAAAGAAAACGAGACGTGCTTCAAATTGAATAATTCCATTTCAGTTGTTCTCTCCCCTCTACAAATACTGGAAACAACGCAATGGCCATTCCGCAAATGAATACTATCCAATCAGAGAACGACAAATGCAATGTACCTAGTTCCGGATAAATCATGATTTTTCCAAAGCCCATCACCCCACCCGTGACACATAAAGCAAAGAATATAACTAAATAGCTCAACCAGTTCGTATCAGATTTCGTCATGCGATAGGGGATATAAGGTCGTCGTTTACCTAAACCATAGCCTCTTGCTTTCATCGAATCTGCTGTTTCTACAGCTTCTTCCAATGACCACGACAACAGAATTTGCAACATCGACATGCCACTCTTTGCTCTTTCACGCAACGTCCCTTGTGTCATAGTCATTCCTTTCAACCGTTGTACATCCTGTATTTCCGTTAAACGTCGTTTCAATAAAGGTACGAAACGAATCGACATCATAATCAAAAAAGCGGTACGTGGTAAGATTCTTGCAAATATGTATAATAATTTATTGCCATTCAACACATTGTTTAGCGAAACGAAGACTAGCAGTATCATCAACAGCGACAGTGCCGTCACGACACCATATAGCGTCGCTTCGTACGTCACTTGTTTCCTGAAAATATAAAACCACACATGCGTCCCTCTTGAATTAATGAACGGATTGATCACAATAATAACTACCGTCATCACGATCATCAACGGTGCCCACTGCTTCATAGCTCGACCGCCGTCATGTGATAAATTGACTGCAATCAATGAAAGACTGCCCCCCAGCAAAAAGAGCGGGTGGTTAAAAAACATCGCAAAAAATCCTATGCAAATATAATAGAAAAACATTACGAAAGGGTGAATTGCCTGTATTCCATTGCCCACAGCCCTTCCCCTCTCTCTCCACACAATCTACGATAAAGACAGATAATCTTGCACCACGTGGATGCAAGATTGCCTGATCATTTTGTATTCAAAAACTCGATTAACATTTTTACTGCATGTGCACGAGACGTAGAGTTACTTGGCATGAAGTTGCCTTTTTCTCCCTTAGCCATATTCAAATCATATAGCATCGTCATCGCCCGTATCGCTTCCATATTGTATGAATGAATATCACGGAAAGGCGCTACTTGCTTAATCGTATACGCTTCACCGTTCTTCACTTCATACGCACGGAATAACATCAATGCCATTTGAGCACGCGTTACTTTTTGTGCCGGCATAAATTTACCGTCTTTTCCATTCACAATACCATTATGGTAGGCAGCCGCAATTTGTGCTTGCGTGCTTGACGCATAATTTTGCGTATCCAAGAATGGTGCTTTCTTATCCGTCTTCAAGTCCAGCGCCCGCACAATGATAGATACCGCTTGAGCACGCGTCAATGATTGATTCGGCTTGAACGTATGATCCTCATAACCGCTTACGATTCCTTGCTCAACCGCCTGATTAATATATTCATTTGCCCAGTGCCCTGTAACATCCGTAAACTGTGGAGTCGGAGTGGGTTCTGGCTTTGGTTCTGGATCTGGTTTCGGATCTGGGTTAGGTGTTGGTTCAGGATCTGGCTTTGGAGCCGGAAGAACCGGTACATCTTTGAAGTCGTACAATACACCTTTATTTTTCGTGAATAAATCAAATGCTACTAATGCTTGCAAAGCTTGCTCTGTGGCCATGCTATTCGATCGGCTATCACCTGCTGTATGCTGGAATCCACCGTCAGATGTTTGGAAACTCAATAGGTGATCGATCAAGTTGATGCCGTTCTTTGTAAACATGGGCATACGTGGATCGATCTGATTCGCAGTCAAGCCGATAATGACTTGTGACGTCGCTTCACTGGAAATACCACCAACAAATGCTTCATCAAAACCACCTGTTGGACCTTGTGCATCCGCCAAGAACTTCACTGCCCGGTCCATCGCTTGACGAACTTTCGGCTGATCGGTATACGGTGCAATTCCGATTAACGCCATTGCCGTAATATCATAGCTCGTTGATCCTTCTTTACTCGTTGACAGGCTCCATGAACCATCGTCTTTCTGATGTTTCAATAGTTCTGCAACTAGACTTTCACGCGTCCATTTTGAATGGCTTGGCACTTGATAATTTCTAGCATCCAATGCAATTAACGCGAAGATAATACCGTTATTCCCTTGATACGTCAGGCTATCTGCGCCTGTCAAATGCTTTTCACTATTTAAGATTTTATCGATTAAATTAAATCCTTTGCCGTCTGCGTTCATCGGATCAATACCGATTGCTGCGGCTGCCATCGCTAAACGTTCTACATCCGTAATCTTCATGCGGCCTTTGCCAGATCGGCTTGTCACTTGATCCTTCAGGTTTTCATAGAACGCTTTATTATAAGAAGCCGGAACTTTCTTACCTGCTTTCACAAGTCCGATTGCCTGCCATTCACTTTCGATCGAACTAGAAAGCATCTGCGCACTTGCCTTGTCGATTGCTGAAGTGACAAGCTGAGCATAATCTTTAGCAGACGGTGTTTCCGGTTCTGGCTTCACTACCGGTGGCTCCGTTGGTGGGTTTGGGTTAGGTACTGGGTTTGGATTTGGTGAAGGGTTCGGTTCAGGTTTCGCAGTTGGCGCGTACGTAACCTTCATTGTTTTCGTAACCGAATCATTCTTCGCATCCGTCGCCTTCAAAACGATAGTATTCTCACCATTTTGCAATACTGCGTTTACTGTATTTCCCGTCACGACTGTTTGCTTACCATTTACAGTAGCAGTCGGCTGAAGTGCTGTGCCGAAATAACTAGCTGCGTTCACTTGGAAAGAAAGAGTAGACTTCGTAACGGTTGTTCCGGAAGTCACTCCTGATACTGAAATCTTAGGCTCCAAGTCTTCACGGAACGGGAATAGATCCGCGTTTAGATCCTTACCTAAATCCGTCGTATATTTCCATTCCACTTTATCGCCAGGGATAAGCTTAATGACACCGGCTCCACGATTCGGGAAGGTACCGTTGACGCTGTACATCCAGCCGCTGCCTTGTCCGCGGTCAAATTCGGCTACTTCATTAATTGATTCAACATAAGCGGTCTCGCCATCGCCGCCTCTATATTTCATTTTTATGTCGTTAGCCTTTACGCTGCGTTTTAATACGCTTAGAACTGTGTCACCTTCATGGACTTCCACAGTAGAAAGAGGCATCGGTATCTCTGTAGAAGAGATGGTAATAGAGTGCTGTAATGTCTGTGTAGATTGATTTTCATAGATCGGCGTCGGTTGCTCTGCAAATGAAGGAGCAATCGGCATGAGGACAGCTGCACTCGCCAATGCGAATGCTGCTGTTATTTTCGTGAAATTTTTGATGATAGAAATAACGCATACCTCCTATGTTCTTCTTTTAAAAAGTGTCTTATTGGATGATGAATAGTTTACGTGTTGCTTGTTTAAGTGTTGTATCTTTATCCGATACCGGTTCAACAATAAATAATGAATAAAGTTGTCCACTTGTATAGTTCGATTGTGGTGTAACAGTCACTTTATTTCCATTCGCCGTTACATTTACTGGAACTTTACTACCTTGGATATCTTCAACGTAGATTTTTGAAAGGTTATCTACTGAATCCTTTACCGTTTCATTAAATGTGATTGTCCATGGTTTGTTCGGCGTAACTACAGCAATATCAAAATCCTTATATGAACGATCGTTATCGACTAAGAATACTTTTTTCGTTCCATTCGGTACTTTCACTTCTTTTTTAGTACCATTTTCTCCAGCTTGAACGATGAAGTATCCTTCTTTGGCTTGTGCATTTTCAAGTGCTATAGGAGACCAGATATTATCTTTACTCTTCTGAATGTTTAATAGACTACCATTCAATAGACCTTTTAATATAGCCGTATTTTGTTCAATTTCAGGGTTGGTCTGTGAAATCTCTTTCGAAAAGTCATATAGACGTCCTTCACCTTTTATAAATAAGTCATACGCAACTAAACCTTGTAGTGCCTGCTCAGTTGCCATACCATTTGAACCCTTTTCACCAATTGTATGTTTGAAACCACCATCCTCAGCTTGGAAGCTTAAAAGATGATCGATCAAGTTGATACCATTCTTAGTGAACATTTCACTTTGAGGATTAATGTTATTTGCTGTTAATCCAATAATTATTTGTGAAGTAGCTTCACTTGAAATACCGCCTACAAACTCCTCATTAAACCCGCCAGTTGCACCTTGGTTCTTTGATAAAAAGTTTACTGCCTGTTCCACTGCATTTTTAACAGCGGGTTGATCCGTATAAGGAGCCAATCCTATTAGCGCCATGGCAGTAATGTCATAGCTAGTCTTTCCTGGAGGATCATTTGCAAGACTCCATGATCCATCTACTAATTGTGTTCTCAATAGCTCAGCAACAATCTTTTCACGATTCCAACGGGCATTCTCTGGTACGGAATAGTTTTTTGTATCCAATGCAATGAGTGCAAAGATTGGACCATTATTACCTTGATACGTCATGCTATCAGAGTCTAGGTAAGTCCAGTTTTCACTGTTGTAAATCTTCTCGATTAAGTCAAATTGCTTTACATTCTTTGGATCTTTTCCAATGGCGACGGCAGCCATTGCTATTCTTTCAACATCCGTTATTTTCAGACGACCTTTTCCTGTTTTCTTTAAGATTTGATCCTCAAAGTTGCTATAAAATGATTCTTCATAATCAGCGTGAATATCAAAACCTGCTTTTGTTAATCCAATTGCTTCCCATTCACTTTGGATTGGACCTTGCATCATTTGTTTTGCCGCTTTTTGAATTGCATCTTGAGTTCGTGTTAATTCCTCAGTAACTTCAACAGTTAATGAATTCGCGCCTCCCCCTACTGTCACCTTGTCTATAGGAGTAATTTGAAAGAATCCTTGATCCAATGTTCCTTTGAAATGAATGACTATTTGTTGATTTGATTTTTTCGTAATTGAAATGATTTCCACATTCGACTGATTGCTAACCCAATTTGTTGGATTCGTTGCATGATCAGTAAACGTATCGCCTTTTAAATTTACCGTAATTGATGAATCTGAGCCTGTCTGGATACTTCCAGACGTAGATAAACTTGCGTAACGTCCATAATAGAAGCGTAATTTGTCTTGTTGCTCTAGTACGTAAGCCGATGCACCGACATTTGGTTCCTTACCGTTAACCGAGTACATCCAGCCATCCCAATGTCCTAAAGAACCTGCTTCTTCATTATTAATAGAAGATACATAAGCTCCCCATTCACTTTCTGTGATTGAGTAGTCTATGCTTTTACTATCCAATGCTTTCTTCAGCGCATCTATTGCATTTTGTCCCTCTGTAATTTGAATCGGTTCCTTTAAAATCACACCCGCCAAGCCTTCTACTTCTATATCTATCGTATAAGTAGCAGCTTGCATGCTCGTGTTAGTCTGCTGAACCTCCGTATTAGCTAAAGCAACTGAACTACTTCCAGGTAACAGCATCGTTACTGCTAGTAAAACACTTGCCATGATGGATACATAACGCTTAAACAAATCAATTCCCCCTCGTCCTAGTTTGGTAAATTGAACACAAAAAAGCCCTTGCCTCCAGAAAGAGACAAGGGCACTATGTATAGACGGACTTCAGCTACTAACTTATTACATCCAATACAATATGCATACCTCTTCCTGGGAGGCGTAACGCATGTTATTTTGGCAAGTCTCCTGACTTATGGATCATCATATCTTCAACCTTCCCAGTTTTTCACCAGTGGTATTCTGAAGATACTTCCCATTTACAGTGGCCGGACCGTACAGGAATTTCACCTGTTTCCTTTTTCATCTTTACAGTAATGTAAAGAACCAAAATATTCTATTCAATTTTACAATAGTATATCACAAGCTTGCTTGCTACTTTTTGTTATTTTAAAAGAATAGTATAAAAGACCAATGAAAGATTTCTTTCATTGGTCTTTTTTTGAATACTGTTTATTTTATTTCAAGCCATATCATCGAGTAAAAGCTTACAGTTCCTGATAATCTCGCTGGTACACTCCGCCGTCTTTCACTTCTGCGTGATAGAGTGCTTTTAAAGCAAAGCTTTTTTCAAGTTCGTGTTCTTTCATGATTTCTTTCAAACGTCTGTTCAACTCGGGACTATGTTTTACAAGCTGAAGCATTTTAGGTTGTGAATATTGCATGGTAGTCTCCTCCTCATATCTTTTGTTTCTTTAGTATAACACGGCTGTACTTTCTACGTTACACGAACACTACACACTGCTATACGTGGAAATTCTTCACCAAGTGTTGTACACTGTCACAATGCATCCGACACGAAGTTCCGTAAAAATAATCCAGTATATAGTCGAATCCCGCATCTGTGCGTGAGAAAAATTTTTCTTACTATGAATCATTGTAGTAATAAGACCGTAAAGGACATGTAAAAATTTTAACGTTTACACGCTACGAATGTGGGTAGTATTAAGTGTATGTCTGTAATTTTACGAAGACGATGCAATTATTCAGCTCCAACGTGGGACTACATGAAATATAAGGAGGACATATGAAAAAAGTATCGATATCATTCTATATTACGTTAGTGGCTGTCGTATTGGCAGTCGGGTACGGCGTGATTGCGCCCGTGCACTTCGAAGAAATCACATCTACTATAAAGAACTTTATTTCAGATTCATTTGGTTGGTACTATTTACTGACTGTTTCCATGTTGTTCTTCGTTTCAGTATATTTAATATTCAGTCCGATCGGTAGAATCCGATTGGGGAAAGACACGGATAGACCACAATTTTCATTATTTTCATGGCTTGCTATGTTATTTTCAGCAGGTATGGGGATCGGTCTTGTATTCTATGGGGCAGCAGAACCACTATCGCATTATGCAGTAGACCCTGCTACAACAGCTCCTGAAACGAAAGCCGCTTATAAAGAAGCAATGCGCGAAACATTTTTCCACTGGGGATTCCATGCGTGGTCCGTTTACGGTATGACGGCTTTAGCATTAGCGTACTTCCAGTTCCGTAAAGGGCAACCCGGCTTAATCTCCGCAACACTTCGTCCAATCTTTGGTGATCGTGTGGACGGAAAACTAGGGACGGTTATTGACGTATTCGCGATATTCGCTACTGTTTTTGGTGTAGCTACATCACTTGGATTCGGTGCGGTTCAGATTAACGCCGGACTCAATTACTTATTCAATATCCCAATTGGATTCTGGTCACAGTTCGTCATCATCGCAATAGTGACGGTATTATTCATGATTTCCGCATGGAGTGGACTTGGAAAAGGAATAAGAATTTTATCCAATACCAATATGATATTGGCATTAGCTTTGTTAATCTTCATTATCGCGCTCGGCCCAACATTATTAATCTTCAACATGTTCACTGATTCTATCGGAGGTTACTTGGAACATCTGATTCGAATGAGTTTCCGTACAGCACCACTGACGCCTGAAAATCGTTCATGGCTCAATGACTGGACGCTTTTCTACTGGTCTTGGTGGATAGCTTGGTCACCATTTGTCGGTATGTTCATTGCACGCGTTTCAAAAGGCAGAACGATTCGCGAGTTCATGATAGGCGTACTGGTTGTACCTACAGTATTGAGTATGGTTTGGTTCGCAGCATTCGGTACTACAGCGATCGAAACACAAAAAGCAGGCATTATCGACCTGGCTTCAAGCGCAACTGAACTGACAATCTTTGAGATGTTCAGTGGACT
The DNA here is from genome assembly GCF_002743245.1 of Sporosarcina sp. P26b. Taxonomy (NCBI): domain Bacteria; kingdom Bacillati; phylum Bacillota; class Bacilli; order Caryophanales; family Caryophanaceae; genus Sporosarcina; species Sporosarcina sp. P26b. The sequence continues at coordinate 59,678 of NZ_PDYW01000005.1, read as the reverse complement.
ACCTTGGTCATTTGTGATTTCCATCATTGCCATCTTGCTGATTACATCATTCTTCATTACTTCAGCGGATTCGGCTACATTTGTACTCGGCATGCAGTCGTCGTACGGTTCATTGACTCCGCCTAATAATTTAAAAATTGTATGGGGTGTCATTCAATCTTCCATCGCAATTATCCTACTTTATGTGGGTGGATTGGACGCATTGCAAAACGTCATTATTATTGCCGCTTTGCCATTCTCCATTATACTGATTATGATGGTTACTTCCCTGTTCAAATCATTGAAGGATGAACGAAAACGAATAAAACGCAAGTAAAAAAAGGAACACCAACGCAAATTTGCGAGGTGTTCCTTTTTTGTATATCAATTTGTTGCTTTTTCAATTGCTTGTTTCAAATCCGCAATAATATCCTCTGCCGATTCCAATCCGACTGATAGACGGATTAGTTCTTCGCTTACACCCGAGTTTTTCAAATCCTCTGCCGATAACTGTTGATGTGTAGTCGAAGCTGGATGGATGATCAACGACTTTGCATCCCCAACGTTCGCGACATGAGACCAAATCTCCACATTATCGATAACTTCGCGACCTGCATCGCGACCACCTTTTATTCCAAATACAATGATGGAGCCGTACCCGTTCTTCAAGTGTTTAGTAGCCAGTTCCGCTGTAGGATGATCTTCAAGACCCGTATATGTCACCCATTCTACTGCATCATGACCTTGCAGGAATGCCGCCACTTTCTGCGCATTTTCATTGTGGCGAGGTACGCGTAAATGAAGTGTTTCTAGGCCTTGCAACAAGTTGAATGCACTGTCAGGAGCTAGACATGGACCAAAGTCTCTTAGCAATTGCACACGCAGTTTTGTTGCGAAAGCAGCCGCTGCAGTGTCGATACCGTAACGTAAGCCATGGTAAGACTCATCAGGCTCTGTGAACCCAGGGAATCTTCCTTGCGTCCAGTCAAATTTACCTGCATCGACCGCTACTCCACCAATTGTCGTACCATGCCCACCAATCCATTTCGTTGCTGAATGAATAACAACGTCCGCACCGAATTCAATCGGATTCGAGCCATATGGAGATGGGAATGTATTATCGACAAGCAATGGAATCCCATTTTCATGCGCGATATTCGCAACAGCTTCCACATCCAGAACCTGCAAGCTTGGGTTACCGATAGTTTCTGCAAACAAGGCTTTTGTTTTATCCGTAATGGCTGCTTCAAAATTCTTCGGGTCAGAAGCATCAACAAACTTTACAGTAATACCGTAACGCGGTAATGTCACAGCAAATAAGTTGTATGTACCACCGTACAGATTGCTAGCTGCAACAATTTCATCGCCAGCTTCGGCAATGTTCATAATAGAGAACGCAATGGCCGCCATTCCGGAAGACAACGCAACCGCCGCAGTCCCTCCTTCAAGCTGTGCAACGCGCTCTTCGAAAACAGCTACTGTCGGGTTCGTGATACGTGTATAGATATTGCCTGCTTCTTTTAAGGCAAATAAGTTTTGAGCATGTTCCGTGTCTCTGAATACATAAGAAGTCGTACGATGAATTGGCAACGCACGTGAACCCGACTCCGGATCCGGCTTTTGCCCTCCATGTAATAAAATCGTTTCTGGCTGTAAATTCGTCATAACCATTCCCCTTTTTTATCATGTCTTTTTATCATGTATCGATGGAACACTCGAAAAGTGGCAGAGGGCGCCTAGCTGCGACAGGCGTTGGAGGGCTGAACACAAAGGAGTGTTCTTCTCCTTTTCGTTTAGACCGAAACGTCCCGAGCAGCTGCCCTCTGGAACTAGACACTCGAAAAGTGCAAGAGGGAGCTTAGGTACACAAAAAACCCTTCTTCCTAATAAGAAGAGGGCTGCGCTTTCGCTTATTCCTCCCTTATCTTCCAAACTACTTATAGTTTGTAGGAAGTAGCACCTTTGCTTTCGCCGGTTGCCGGGCATCACAGGGCCTAATCCCTCCGCCGCTCTTGATAAGAGTGTGTCTATTCGTTTTCCATCGTTGAAAAATAGTATACGGCTATTCCGAGTCTATTGCAAGGTAATTTAATAGAATGTTTTGAAATTAGTATAAGTTTTGACATGTTGACATGAAAAATGGAACAGTGAAACCGCCGTTAATCTAATGTTAGTGACGTTTGAAGTTTTTCCACTTGCCACTTCACTAAAAATCGCCAGAAACATGTTCAATGAACGATGTTCTGGCGATGTTGATTTTATTAGAATATATCCCACCAAATCTTCACGGCCGATGCCATGATGAGAACGGCAAGGATGCTTTGTAGGACTTTGGTGTTTACTCTACGGCTGACTTTCACACCGATTGGAGCTGCGATAATGCTTGCGATTATCATGACGAGAGCAGGTCCGTACGGCACTTGCCCAGTGAAAAATTTACCTGACGCCGAACCTACTGATGATAGTAATGTGATGGCCAATGATGTAGCAATTGTAACGCGTGTTGGGATCTTTAGGATGACGAGCATAATCGGTACCATGATAAATGCACCACCAGCTCCAACGATTCCTGCTGCCAATCCAACAATGAATGCCGCACTGGAAGCTATGATGCGATTAAATGTAATTTCTTCAATCGGCTGATCATCCAACCCCTTTTTCGGAATAAACATCATAATTGCCGCAAGCACAGCCAGAATACCATAGACGATATTTACAGTCGCTTCTGATAGCATACTGGAACCTGCACCGCCGATCACACTGCCGATCAACACACTAATCCCCATATAAAGAACAAGTGGCTTCAAAATCAGATTACTTTTTCGGTACGCCAAAACTCCTGAAAGTGACGCAAAGAATACTTCAACTGCAGTTATACCAGCTACTTCATGTGGTGTAAACGCAGTAAAACCAAGTAGTGCAGGAATAAATAACAACATTGGATATTTGACAATCGCGCCCCCGATTCCCATCATTCCGGAAAGGAACGAGCCGACGAGTCCAATGAGGAAGATCGTAATAATAAATGGAATGGTCATGATGTTCTCCCTTCTTCCTGATGAAAGAGGGAGACAGCCATTCCCTCTACCCTAAGTTTACCCTTTTTGGATCCAAAATTTAAAGACATCGGACTCTTGTTGCTGGTCTTTTATTTCATGATTACCAGAAGCCGCCCATGCTGTCAGGTCGGATACCGATCCTTTGTCTGTCGTATGAATCTCCAGAACATCTCCTGTTTGCATATCCTTCATTGCTTTCTTTGCACGTACGATCGGCATTGGACACGCTAGCCCTTTTGCGTCTAAAAATGTTGTTGAACTCATATTTATCTTCTCCTTTTAATGTGGGTTATTGTTTTACAGCTGATTTAATATAACTATTTACCGTACCGCACAGCGATTCGGGCCAATCTCCATCTCACGTTGCGTTTCTTCGTCAGGTTGGATTTTCCCCATATTCATCTGTCGTATTTCCTGATACGCGTTCGGTTGCGGAGGCAAGTTCCCCGTGACTAATTCTCTGAACTCTTTTTCATCTTCAATGCTCAAGCCGTGGTTTTGCTTATACAACACGCCAAGCTTTTCCGACACGCTGCCGTCTTCATTCAACTCATCTATAATCATGAAGTGAGCCGGTAAAACCGTTAGTTCTTCTGACAATTCTTTATAACGACTATACAAGGACTCACGTAAGTCGCCTACCCAATCTTCTGCCAATCCTGCCAAATCCGGACGTCCAATCGAATCAATGAACAGAATATCACCGGTCATCAAATAGCTATCATCGACAATAAATGAAGTCGAACCAATAGTGTGTCCTGGCGAATAAAGTGCTTGAATATCAATTTTAGTATCACCTACTTGAATCGACGTATCGCCTTCTAATGCAGCATATTCAAATACGACTTCTTCTGCATCTTTTGGCGGTAGCCAGTACGTTGCCCCCGTTGCTTTTGCAATCTGACGACCACCTGAAATGTGATCCGCATGCAAGTGCGTATCGAGTACATTTGTGATCTTCACACCGCGTTGCGTAGCAAAGTCCATAAACACATCTGTCATCCGCGTCGCGTCAATGATTGCCGCTTCTCCTCCTGATATGACCATATAGGAAAGACACCCTTTACCAAGACGGACGAATTGATAGAGCTCACCACCTGATTTCAAATCGGCAATCTTCACCGGCTCCAAATACTCGCTCCACGCTTTCATTCCTCCTGAAAGATAGCCTACTGAATAGCCTGCTTCTTCAAGGATTTCCGCCACCATGACGGACGAACCTTCTTTAGCACAGACTACTAGGATCTCCTCATCTTTTGGCAATTGGTCTTCAATTTCTTCGATGCCATCCAATAAATCAAAGTACGGTACGTTTAAATAGCGCACTTGGTCACCTTCGATTTTCCAATCTTCAAATGCAGTTTCATTTCGAACATCCAAAATGAATAATGACTCTTTCGCAATAACGCGCTTTGCTACTTCACTTGATTGAATGATTCTCATTTATTCATACCCCCTACTGTATTTTCTATTTCACCATTCCATTTTGACATACCAGGAATTACATTCGTGACATCTTCAAAACCCTTTGCCACTAGTTTTTGACATGCCATATCACTGCGGTTACCTGTTCGGCATACAACGAAGAGCTTCTTGTCTTTACTGAAGTACGACATTCGTTCATCCAATTGGCCAAGAGGTATGGATAGGGCACCAGGTATATGAGCAAATGCGTATTCTGCTTCTTCGCGAACGTCTAGTAACACAGCATCTGGATGTTGCAGTTGATCTAACAACTCATTATTGTCGACTGTAACTGGATATTCTTTTTGTGACTGATCTTCCTGACCCGCTTTTCGTACGAAGTGGCGCCATACATCAGCTTCTTTCACATTACCGACGTATTGATGCCCCACACTTTCCGCCCATGCCTGTAAATCTGCCGTGGTCCCTGAATCTGTCGACTGGACTTCGAGCACTTGACCGTCATCCATCTCTTTCATCATCTTTCTCGTCCTCACAATCGGCATTGGACAAGCAAGTCCTTTTGCATCTAACACGTTATCTGACTGAATCATTGTACTCCTCCTATACACCCAGGGGTATTTATTTGTATAAAAAAATTAAATAAACAAGTTCACTTGACCATCTTGCGCCTCACCTAAGTAAGCTGCCACACCGCCATACTCCACTTCTTGTAGAAGCTCTTCTTCATTCAGTCCTAGCAAATCCATTGTCATCGTACAGGCAATCAATCGTACGTCCTGCTCTATTGCCATATCGATCAGTTGTGGTAATGTCATCGCGTTATGCTTTTTCATTACTTGCTTGATCATCTTAGGACCCATTCCTGCAAAGTTCATTTGCGATAATCCCATTTTATCTGCTCCACGCGGCATCATTTTACCGAACGCCTTTTCAATGAAACTTTTATTACTTTTAATCGGTTCATCTTTGCGCAATGCGTTCAATCCCCAAAACGTATGGAAAATTGTTACTTCATGATCATATGCCGCTGCGCCGTTCGCGATAATATAAGCCGCCATCGCTTTATCGTAATCCCCACTAAATAATACAATCGTTGTTTTCTTTTGCTCTGTCATGCTCTCGTCCCCTTCTATTTGAAAATCATTTTAAATAAATACCTATGGGGGTATATTATATGCTGTAAAAAAAAGAGTCAAGTGATGTTGCTCATCGACTCTTTACTAGAAGATCCACGGCTTCACTAATAATAGATTCATGTGTACGTTCATCTGCTTCGTCTAAGTTTTCAATACAGGCAATCAAGTTGGAACTAACGATTACGCCAATTGTACGATCAATAGCAGAACGACTGGCTGATAATTGCGTGATCACTTCTTTACAGTCCTTGCCCTCTTCCATCATACGCAAGACGCCTTTGACTTGACCCTCTAGACGCTTCAAACGATTTTTGACTTTGTCATCATACTCCATATCGCTCAACCTCCTATATGTTATCCTAATAATATACCCCCAGAGGTATAATGTCAACCAATTGGTTTATATGATGTAGTATAACATGTCAGCTTCTATCTATAACGATCAATACTTTCTACTTCATCAAATGATTATACAAAATACTTGCCCAATCGACAAAGTTCTAGTATGATGAATAATTTCCCGAAATGTGTTATACTAGATCTAGTAAGCTATTGTACGCATTTTCCGTTTTGTTTTACTGACAAATTGCGACAGACTAAATTCCACACTACTGAAGGAGTTGATTCGATTGGCATTCCCACGAAAAGATCGTCCAGTTTCTGATTTTGTAGCATCACGGTATGTAGACGAAGTCATATCTTTCAACCGTAATGATTATGAAGTTTCCGGGACTATACACAAAATCCTTGAAAACTCCGTCATCGTAAAAATTTCTGAACAAGACGCTGAAAATATTGGAGCAGCTTCCAACATGACTGTCGTCGCACACAAAAATTATACAGTTCAATAATGGTGTGTTCGATGCCTTGCAGATTATTGCAAGGCTATTTTTTCACAAAAAAACCAGTCACAACTACAAGTCATTCACTATAAAAATGTGTATTGGAGATGATTGATTTGATTAATCATACAAATATAGATTTAACGCAAACAACCTCACTAAAAGGAACTTTACGTATTGGTGCTTCACCAGTTATTTCGCAAGCTATTTTACCAGACGTACTCACTCGTCTACACGCGAAGTATCCCGATATGCGGCTCGAACTAACAACTGCTCCTTCTTCTGACATTGCGCGATTACTGAAAAGTCATAAAGTCGACGTTGGTTGCAGTGATCTGGACAACCTACCATCGGCTGAAGCATTTATGCAAGACGAACTAGTACTTCTTGCCTCTGCTACACACCCGCTTGCACGTAAGAGAAGCTCGTCCATCCTAGATTTGCAAAATACACATTGGATTTTACCTGATACGGAAGATCCTAGTCGTCTATTAATTGATCAATCGCTTAAACAGTATGGAGTCCAAGTACAGCCTACTATTATGAGCTCGCCAGAAAGTATCAAACAAGCCGTTCTTAGCGGGCTGGGCATCGCTATTTTGTCGCGCCACAGTTCCAAACAGGAGCTCGCACAAGGTGATCTAACCATATTGGATTATAAAGTCGCGCCAATTAAACGTGCTTTTTATACAGGCACTCGTTCTAAGACGAATGAAGTCCAAGCATTTCTCAGCGAGCTTCAAGCTTATTGTCGTCTATGGCAAGTCAACTAGTCCTCTTCTAAGCTCTCGTTTGCTACGCCAGTTCACGAGGAATATTCCCAAACTGATGAGCATACCTCCTAAAATCAATGACATGGATAACTTCTCATCCAACAGAACCCATCCCGACAACGTCCCGAAGAATGGTGCCAAAAACAAAAACGCACTCGTTCTCTCGGGATTTCCTGTCTGTAATAAATAAAACCAAATAGAAAACTGTACAATGGATGCGGCAATCGCAAGCCATCCTAAAATCGCTAATGACAATGGATTCGCTATGAAAAACGGTTCTTCAAGTACATAACTCGCTACAAATAAGATCAATCCGCCAAATAGCATTTGATATGCAGTCATTACCCACGTATCAAAACGATGCCCATGTACTTTGACGAGCAATGTCGCACAAGCCCACGCTACAGCAGATAAAAACCCTAACACTGTACCAATCTTCCAGTCTAAATGACCGCCCATTGTAATGAATATCCCAAACAAACCACAAACAACACCAATCCATTGTTGCAAGCGGTAATGTATTTTCAATACTAGCGTCCCGATGACAACGACAAGCAACGGATTTGTAAATGTTAAAATAGATGTTTCACCTGACGTGATCGTCCGAAGCGCCATAAATATACATCCCATGACCGCAGCTGTCTGCAATGAACCAATCAGCACAAGCCACTTCCACTCTCCAAATGTTTTCGGGTGTGGTTTTTTTAATATCTTTACTACCACGGCCATGATGACGCCTGCAATCGTAAACCGCATTGCCACTAGCAACAGCGGTGAAGAGTATTCCAATCCAATTTTCCCAATAGCAAATGACGAGCCCATTAAAGCGGTCGTAATAACGACTAATATGCCGAATAAAAATTTATTCATTCAGTTTCCCCTCCCTCTTTCGACTTTACAGAGGAATCTCGCCGCATTTGCATACTATCGATCAACACCTCAATAGCTGGTGGCATATAACGCTTTTCCAAATAAGTTAGATACACTGTACGGGCTAACGTCTTTGAATTGGTTGTTTTAATGACAATGGTCGGATCAGGCCCGTGCGCAAAATACTTTTGTGGAATAATCGAAATTCCAATATTCTCCCGTACAAGTTCTACAATCGTTTCAAAGCGCTCTACTTCGTAACATATATTCATTCGCACGCCTTCTTCGGCAAACGCAGCAAATATATCTTGTCTCGTTTGCAACCCAACACTCGTGACAATGAATGCCTCATCTTCTAAGTCGGCTAGCGTAATGGAATCCTTGCTCGCCAGACGATGTTCAGGATGCATGACAACTGCTAATTGCTCTCGATACAAAGGTATCGAGACAATATCCGAAGCTTCTATAAATTGATTGGTTAAACAGACATGGACAGCGTACTGACGGAGCGCTCGCTCAACATCTCCACGGCCTAATACTTCTATTAACTTCACATGCATCGATGGAAACTCCTGGCGATATGCAAGTAATATAGAAGGAAGCCAATTCTTCACGGATTCAATCATCCCGATCTGCACACTTCCATTGCCTGTCCACTTCACCTCTTTAATCTCTTGTTGTAAAATATCTGCCTCATGAAGAATTTGCAAGGCACGCTCATAAATTACGCTACCTGATTCCGTTAGTTGGACACGTTTAGTCGTTCGTTCGAGTAACTGAAATCCGACTTCTAACTCCAAATTCTTGATCGCTTTGCTGAGCGAAGGCTGCGAAAGATGAAGTTTTTTAGCCGCTTCAGAAAAGCTGGATTGCTGCACCACCATGACAAAATACCGCAATTGCTTGAATTCCATTCATCTCACCTCCACTTATAGCCTGCATGCATGAATATATGAAAAACATGTATTAGAATTAATAAATACAAACCAGTATAGTAAGAATATCACGTTGGAAAGGGTGAAGTATATTGTTAATTCCATCAAATGAAAAATACTGGTCAGGTCGTACCGATAGTGAGACCGACAGAGCTGCATTCCGAATGCATCAAATCATCCAATTTTCCGAATTAAAAGAAAGCGCTACCAATAAAACATGTACCCTCATCGGATTTTCTTCCGAAGAAGGTGTACGTCGAAATAATGGCAGACTCGGTGCTGCAGAAGGACCGAATGCCCTACGTAACGAACTAGCGAAACTACCTTGGCGTTTGCCTGCTGACCGTCAAATAATTGATGTAGGCACTGTCATATGTGAGCACGGTCAGCTAGAACAAGCGCAAGCTGAATTAGGCACAGTCGTTCAAAAGAGCCTTCTCCATCATACGAAGCCCGTTATTTTAGGTGGCGGACATGAAACCGCTTACGGCCATTATACAGGAGTTCGAGACTTCCTAGGCCCTGACGCAAAACTTGGTGTAATAAATATTGATGCTCACTTCGACTTGCGTGGCTACGATGAACAACCTTCTTCAGGCACGATGTTCAAGCAGATGCTCGACGCCGATCCGCATGTTGACTACCTTGTGCTAGGTATTCAAGAATTTGGCAATACAGACGCATTATTCGCAGAAGCCGATGCAAAAGGCGTGACATATGTCACAGAACAAGAAATTTCGACAAGTCCTTTAGACGATACATTGCAAAAAATACAGTTATTCATTGATAAACAAGACGCTATTTTGTTAACATTGTGCTCGGATGTCCTGAATTCTGCGTTCGCTCCAGGTGTAAGTGCGCCATCTCCCTTCGGATTAGATCCGTTGATTGTACGCTCTTTCATTCAAACGGTGGCATCGCATGAGAAAACACTTTCATTCGACATTTCCGAAATAAATCCGTCACTTGATCATCATAATCAAACGGTTAAGCTGGGGGCCTATCTTACAAATGAAGCAATCTTTGCATTGCTGGGAGGTCGAATCACATGACAATTGAGCTAAATCAAATTTCTACGCTGTTTTTAGCGTTAGCTCTCCTAACACTGGGTACGATGTTAGTCCGTAAAGTCGGCTTTCTCCAGAAATTCTGTATCCCTGCCCCTGTTGTCGGCGGTTTACTATTCGCGTTTTTAGCGACTATTTTGAAGTACTTTGATTTAGTGAGTTTTTCTTTAGATACTTCATTGCAAAATCTATTCATGCTGACATTTTTCACAACAGTCGGTCTGGGTGCTAGTTTCCGTTTGATTCGTCTAGGCGGAAAGCTATTGATGATCTACTGGGTAGCTTGTGGCTTCTTAGCACTGATCCAAAACGTCATTGGTGTATCCATGTCCTATATATTTGGATTACACCCGTTGATCGGTATGATGGCTGGCGCTGTCTCGATGGAAGGCGGACACGGTGGTGCTACTGCTTACGGGGAAACATTAGAGAGCCTTGGGATTGATTCAGCCCTATCCGTTGGTATTGCAGCAGCAACCTTCGGACTCGTAGCAGGCGGTCTAATCGGTGGTCCAATCGTTAAATACTTGATCAATAAATATGATTTAAAATCTACGGAAGTCGAGCATGAAAAAGCATATTCCGTGGAATCATTGGAAAAACCAATCAACACAGATAACTTCCTAACACAGACGTTATTGATTACTCTTTGTATCGCAGGCGGTACATTTATCGGGGATCTGTTCTCTAGTGCCACTGGTTTCGTCATGCCAGGTTATGTAGGCGCGATGTTCGTTGCAGTTATCGTTCGTAATATTGTGGATCGCGTGAAGGAAGATGCGGTTCATATGACAAGCATCAATTTGATCGGCGACGTTTCACTCGGTATTTTCTTATCGATGGCGTTAATGAGCATCAAGCTGTGGGAAGTTGCAGATTTGGCACTTCCATTGTTGCTAATCGTCTTTGTACAAGTGATCTTCGTCGCGTTGTTTGCGATCTTCGTCCTGTTCCGTTTGCTCGGTAAGGATTACGACGCAGCCGTTATGATCGCTGGTTTCGCAGGCCATAGTTTGGGTGCGACGCCAAATGCGATGGCGAACATGGCAGCCGTCACAGGACGCTATGGTCCGTCACGCAAGGCCTTCTTGATCGTCCCCATCGTAGGCGCCTTCCTCATAGACGTCGTCTCGATGCCGATCATCATCACTACGATTAATATATTTGCTTGATTGTCGTAAATTAAACACTTTAAAGATGTAAGCTAATTAGTGAGTGCGAAGGGATTGAAGCTCCAGCTGGAGACGCTTTCCTGAGGGCGTGGCCCGAGCTTCCGCTTCAATCCTACTTACCGAGTGGGGATACTTATATCGCTCATTGTAGATAGTGTGTGAATTATTGTTGTGTTTCAACTTATTTAAGTTCAATGACAGATCAAGGTCTAGATCAAAACTAATTTTAATAATGAGCGGTAAGTTTCAACCACTTGCTATGCAAGGGATTCGAGCGAGAGCCGTAGCGATGGACGGCTTTTGCGAGTAATAGCGAAGCGTTTGGTGCAAATCTTTGCACAAGGAGCGGCGACCCGCCTAGAGCGCAAACCCCATCCCCAACACTAACTAAACCTTTATAATTCCCCAAGAACCGAAATTCTCGGTTCTTTTTTTATTCCTTTTAAGCGTAATTTTCACACCCTTCTGTTAAAATGAAAACATTAATTCGCATCTTGGAGAGGAGCTTGCTTTATGAAAGAAGAACTAATCGAACGACTCACACGCTACGCTAAAATCGACACACAATCCGACGCTACTTCGGACACAACACCGTCCACAGAAAAACAATGGGACCTGTTGCGGGTACTCGAAAAAGAGATGACTGATATTGGTCTCGAAGACATCTCAGTCGACGAAAACGGCTACCTATTTGGTACGCTGCCATCAAACACGGAAAAACAATTACCAACGGTCGGCTTCTTGGCGCATATCGACACAGCTCCTGACTACACGGGTACGAACGTCAACCCACAACGCATTGATAACTATGACGGTAAGGACATCTCATTAAACGAATCAACAATTATGAGCGTACAAGCATTTCCAGAGCTCAACAACTACATTGGCCATACCCTGATTACGACAGATGGCACAACTTTACTAGGTGCTGACGATAAAGCTGGAATCGCGGAAATCATGACAGCGATGCACTATTTAGTCGAGCATCCTGAAATCAAACACGGGAAGGTACGCATAGGCTTCACACCTGACGAAGAAATTGGGCTTGGTCCACATAAGTTTGACGTAGAACGTTTTGGCGCTGACTTTGCTTATACAATGGACGGCGGACCACTTGGGGAACTACAGTATGAAAGTTTTAACGCGGCAGGTGTTGAAGTGATTTTCCACGGTGCGAATGTCCACCCAGGAACAGCTAAAGATAAAATGGTCAACTCCTTGCTAATCGCGGCAGAATTCCAGCAAGCAATGCCACAACACGAAATTCCGCAGGAAACGGAGCATTATGAAGGCTTCATTCACTTAATGAATATCGATGGTTCTGTAGAAAAAACGACCTACCAATATATTATCCGTGACTTTGATAGAGATTCTTTTGAAGCTCGCAAGCAACTTGTACAAGATACTGCTACACAGCTTCAGGAAAAGTACGGTCAACATGCGGTAGAGCTAACAGTAACGGATCAGTACTTCAATATGGGTGAGAAAATTACGCCTGTAATGGAAATCGTCGATGTAGTAGCGGATGTCTATCGGAGTCTTGATATTGAACCGAAAATCGCACCCATTCGTGGGGGTACAGATGGTTCCCAACTTTCCTACATGGGAATGCCAACGCCAAATATCTTTACGGGCGGCGAAAATTACCACGGTAAATACGAATTCATCTCAGCAGACAATATGGTGAAAGCTACACAAGTTATTATCGAGACATTGAAACTTCAAGAACAACGCGGTTAAGCGTATGAAAGCAATTTGGATTGGCATTTTATCCGCACTATTCTTTGCGGTGACATTTGTATTGAATCGATCCATGGAACTGGATGGCGGTAGCTGGATGTGGAGTGCTTCACTGCGCTATTTCTTCATGGTTCCATTTCTACTCGTCATTGTAGCGATGCGTAGAGGATTGCATGGCGTCAAACGGGAAATGACTGTTGCCTCCTGGTCCTTTTTCATTTGGAGTTTCGTCGCATTCGTTCTATTCTATGGTCCGCTGACGTTTTCAGCTGGCTATAGTCCGGGATGGCTTGTTGCAGGAACATGGCAAATGACGATTGTGGCTGGGGTTTTGCTAGCACCCTTCTTCACGTTCCAAGCGAAGACGGAAACAGGGGGATTCCGCACAATCCGCCACCGTATTCCTGCAGCATCGTTGGTAATTTCATTGGTCATCTTAGTGGGTGTCGTGTTGATCCAGATTCCACATGCGAGTAGCGTATCGACGAAAACTATTATGTTCGGTACGTTGCCGCTTGTCATTGCAGCATTCGCCTATCCACTTGGTAATCGAAAAATGATGAACCTAGTAGGCGGACGTCTTGATATGTTCCAACGTGTACTTGCGATGACACTGATGACGATACCGATTTGGTTAATCCTTGCGTTATATGCTTGGTCGACGGTCGGATTGCCTTCTACAAGCCAAGTGGTGCAGTCATTGATTGTCTCGGTGAGTTCAGGCGTTATAGCCACCTCTCTCTTCTTCATGGCAACCGATATGGTGCAACATGATCAAGGAAAACTAGCGGCAGTTGAAGCTACGCAGTCTGTCGAATTAATTTTCGCCATGCTTGGTGAGATGTTGTTGCTAAGCTTGCCATTACCTGGCGTTCTTTCATTAGTAGGCGTGCTAGTAATTATCGGAGGCATGTCGTTGCATAGTTATCAAACTGCATTAGCTACTAAAAATCCATAGAAAAGGGTTGTCCGATAGTCAGTTTATGACACGTTGGACAACCCTTTTTTTCATATTTTACGTTCTTTAATTTGTGGTGGGATGCGCTTTCGCAATAATTGCGGTCTGACTTCAGATAATAAAATGGCGATAAAGATAATCAATGCGCCGAGAAACATTCGAAATGTCAGTAATTCGTAAGCTAGGGCCACGGAAAAGACCATCCCCCACACGGACTCCGTTGACAAAATAATAGCAGCCTTCGTTTCCGACAGATGCTTCTGTGCAACGGTTTGCATCAAAAATGCTAGTGTCGTCGAGAATACTGCCAAGTACAATACTGAACTTAAGGCTGCCGAATCCATCGAGAATGAAGTCTCACCTATTACAATGACCGTGATACAGCTGATCACCGCGGCAACCGTCATTTGCAATAATGTCAGCAAAATAGGATCCACCGAACTGACGAATCGTCCTGTGTAGAAGATATGGAATGCGAACATCACGGCGCAACCAAGTGTCAGCAGGTCTCCTATATTTATGCTTGAAGACCACTGCAACGATAATACTGCTACTCCGATGAGTGCCAAAACGGCACCACCTAACTCAAATTTGTCGAGCTTTCGCTTATATAGGATAAATGCGATAAACGGTACAATCACTACATTCACACCCGTTAGAAAGGCATTTTTTGAAGGTGTTGTGAATTGAAGTCCTACTGTTTGCAGGGCAAATGCTGCGTACAGCAAGATCCCGAGCACTGTTCCTTGCCATAGTATGGATTTGTTTAGTTGGCGTAGCCGCTTATGGAATACGAGTGCTAGTAATAGTGCGCCAATTGTGAAGCGTACTGCTAAGATTTGATACGGTGTGTAGTAGTCCAAAGCGAGCGCGCTCATCACAAAGCCGCTCCCCCAGATAATGGCGGTGATTGTCAATCCGATTTCGCCTATGTATTTTCTCATTTCTTTCACCATGCTTCCGCTAGTCAGTCGTATTATTCTAGCACGAATTTCTGTCAGATTATAGATGAATTTGTAATTGGAGCCTCTTTTGCGAATGGTAAGGGACATTGTGAGTGTGATGGGATGGAAGCTCCAGCTGGCGTCCCATCCGAAACACGTCCGAGCGCTAATCCTCCTGCCAGCCTATCTAATTCCACATCAAAAAACTGTCCATGAAGTCACACCCATCATGACTTCCTGGACAGCTGTCTACCTATCACTCTTCATATAACCCTATCTCCTTAATAGCACGCTCGACTAGCGATGGATCTACAGACTTGTCAAAGTCGATTTCCCCACGTATAGCGCCATTAGCTTTGTACATCTCATACTGCTTCTTAATATCGTCGATGAACATCTTACCGTTCGGATCGAGCCCTGTTACGAATACTCTCTCCCATAATTCATGATCCTTCAAAGCCGTATGTTTCACCATGATGTCGATAATTTCATCTTTTCCTTGATCCTTAAAGAACGCGTCGTTGTAGTCACGCACTCCTTTAAGGTAGGCTGCCATGAAGCGCACCGATAGATCTTTATTGGCCATGAACTGCGGTGAAGCCAATACCATGGCGATCTGAGACTCGGGTGCATAGTCTGTCGCGTCCCCGAAGCGTACGTGGAAACCTTTGTGGATTCCTTGTGCGATCAATGGTTCAATGTTCAATGCAGCATCAATTGTTCCTGAATCAATTGCTCCAAGCATCGCACCAAAGTCTGCGATATGGACATATTCCACATCGTCTTCTGTCAAACCTGCGTGCTTTAACATTTCTTCATAGATATACCCATCAATCGAATTTCTTGATGACACAGCAATTTTCTTTCCTTTGAAGTCGCTATACTCCTTGATTTCATCAACCATATGATTACCAATGACGAAACTGAAGTAGGACTTGCCAAGCATATTATGGCCTTTATCTGCGATAATCCGAACATCGATTCCTTGGGCAATCGCGTTGAAGAATGATGCTGTAGAAACGCCACCCGCGATATCCACTTCTCCGGCAGCTAGTGCAGGTAACATATCATCGCTGTTGGCAAAGTCCGCAAAATCTACACGTATATTATAGTCGTCAAAATACCCCTTTTCCTTCGCAATATAGAAACCTGCTCCAGAAGCAGCCCCATCTTCCGCAATGAATACCTTCGCCTGCTTTTCAAGCGGAGCTAAGTCACCGGATATAGGCTTATCATCGTTCGCTACAGGCTTCACAACTTCTTTTGGAGAGCACGCACCCATTATCAATACAACTGACAATACGCTGAATAAACCTGCCTTTTTCATCCACTTCCCCACATCATCTCTCCTTTTATCATTTATTCTCTCGATTTCAGTACTTCTTCTTGCAAGTGATGCCAAATCTCAATGAATTTCGCTGCCATTTCAGGATCTTTCCGAATATCTTCCATCTTTCTCGGTCTAGGTTTATCAATGATAATCTCTTCGATAATTTTTCCTGGCTGTGCGCCCATCAATAGAATTCGATCACTTAACAACAATGCTTCATCGATACTATGCGTAATGAACAACACCGTCTTTTTCGTCTCTGCCCAAATACTCAATAACTCTTCCTGCAAAATAAAGCGATTCTGTTCATCGAGCGCGCCAAACGGTTCATCCATCAATAGAATCTCCGGATCGTTTGCGAATGCCCTGGCAATACTCACCCGTTGTTTCATTCCGCCAGACAATTCCTTTGGATATAGCGAAGCGAATCGCTCCAATCCCGTCTTCTTCAAATAAAAGTCCGTTCGTTCAGCAATGAATGCTTTCGGCAAATTACGCATCTTCAAACCAAAGGCGACGTTTTCGCGTACCGTCAGCCATGGAATAACCCCACGTTCTTGGAAGACCATTGATTGCAGAGGCCGATCATTCGATTCTGTTTCAATCGTAAAAGTGCCAACACTTGGTTGTTCAAGTCCAGCAAGAATCCGCAGTAATGTCGTCTTGCCACATCCACTCGGTCCGACTATACAAACGAACTCACCGTCTTTTACAGTCATGGAAATATTCTCAAGCGCGACGACACTGTCTTGTTTCTTATAAAAGGATTTCATTAATCCATCTACTGAAATTTTAGGCTTCCCCTCCATTTCCCTCACCTCCATGGCAGTAACTTATTTTGAAGCGCACGCAGTAAAAGCGAGAATAAATAACCGAAAAATGAGATCAGAATTAATCCCACATACATTTCGGGTAATAAAAAGGCCTTATAGGACGTCCATATCAAATAACCAATCCCTGAAGTCGCTCCCATCATCTCTGCCGCCACAATCGTCAACAACGCAATCGCCTGCCCCATCTGGATTCCTTCGAGCATGACAGGCAACGCACCGGGAAGGGCAATTTTGAAGAAGAAATTCCACTGGCTCGTTTGATAGTTACTCGCAACATCCAAATAAATCTTATCAATGTTCAGTACACCTGCTGCTGTGTTGATCACAACTGGGAAAAACACACTGCCTGCAATCGTCACGACTTTCGACAAATCCCCGATTCCGAATAAAATAATAATGATCGGCAATAACGCCAATGTCGGAATAGGCATAAGCGCCATAACAATCGGCTGTACAAAATGCCGGATCGGTGAATATAATCCCATCAGCAAACCGACAATAACACCTGGTATTACACCTGCCAGAAATCCGATGAATATTCGATACAACGATACGCCAACATGCTTCGCCATCGCACCGCTCACAATCATGTCATAGAAAGTTTGCACAATTGTACTAGGCGGTGGGAAAAAACGAATATCCAAGATACCTGTTCTCGACATTATTTCCCATAATACTAGCAAGAATATCGGCGACACAATCGTCAGCAACTGCTTGCCGCGTTCTTTACGTTGCCGCATCTTCCATTCTCTTTGCTCCACCTCAAATGATTCATTACGAGCCAATTCTTGGGTCTCCACCCTTCACCACCTCTTCACTGCCTATTGTATGTAAAGGCCTAGGAAACTGGTTGGGCAGGCATAGCATTCAAGTTGTTTCTATCAAAATAATTGATTATACTGAAACCATGACTACACTTACATCAGACCAAATCAGAGAATTGAATAGTTACAGCATCTACCTGAATCCACCAGCACATCCCGTCTTTACACTAGCGGATGTACTGGACCCTTCGAAAGTACAGAGTATTGTACAAGTGATCCAAACCGTCAGTCAAAGTCCAAATGAAGTCGTCGCTACTTCGTTCTTCGTTCGCAGACTCGGTATGTTTTTCGCTATGCAGTTGTATAATCTCGCTGCGTATGACGAAATGTGGAACGGATCAGCGGAAGATTTACAATTTGGCGCTCTAGAAGAGTTCGGCAATAAAACGATCAGCACTTTTGCAGATAGCTCAGATTGGGAAATGATTGATGACGAAGATCGCCAATCGCATATTAGACAGATTCTGGATGATGCACACGCAGTGATTGCGTCATTGCGTACAGCTGTCTCCGTATCTCCCTTAACCTTATGGGAAAACATCTTCGGCTTCTGGCTATGGCAGTATCATGTGCTATTGTCTGATCCTGGATCGGAAATGGAAGCGAGAGAAGATTTAGACATACTAAAAGACGACACCACATGGACGGGTATCGCCGATCACTCACGTTTCGCAAGCTATTTGAATGGATCAGAACCGTCCGCTTTATTAAACACCACTGTACGCAAAACTTGTTGTTTTTCTAAAGATGTACCAGGATTGATGCGCTGTGGATTTTGTCCATTACCATGAAAAAGCAGGCTTTCGCTCATTACGCGAAGGCCTGCTTTTAACGTTTACGATAGGCATGATAGGATTGTTTGATCGAATAGATGATCCCCATTGCCGCACCACTATAAAAAAATCCCATGAAGATTCCGGCAGATAAGTTTTTCGGATGGCTAATAAATATCGACAAGCCGAGCGCAACTACTGTGGATACCGTCGAGAGCCAAGTAAGCGGTACTTTAAATAACCACTTAGCAAGCAGTACCACAATCAAAACGACTGGCACACCCCATATCGCATCCCACACATTGGTATGAATAACGGGAAATTCCGTCAGCATATGCTACATCCTCTCGTTTTCGTTAGGATGTGCAATTTTGTTTTAATTATTCATCAAAAAACCTTCCAGTCTGAAGACTAGAAGGCGGGTTCGCCGCTATACATTCTTCGTGGCGGCTTCACTAATTTCTTTTCGCATTTCATAGATGTTTTGCACAATGACTTTACCTACCGCATAAGCAGGTACAGCTACTAGGATGCCTAGGAATCCTGCGAGACTTCCCGCTACTAGCAACACCGTAATGATGGTCAGTGGATGAATATCAAGAGATTTCCCCATAACGTTCGGCGTAATTAAGTTACTGTCGATTTGCTGTGCGACCAACGTAACGACTCCAACCCAAATAACTAACTTCGGTTCCTGTAAATACGCAATTATTACAGCAGGCGCTACCGCAATCCATGGCCCGATAAACGGAATAATATTCATGAACAACGCTAGAATTGCCAACAATAAAGCATACTGCAATCCGATAATGGAGTACCCAATCAAAATAAGTGTTGCTAGTATTGCACTAATTAATAATTGGCCTTGAATATACGAACGCAAAATGTGATCGATATCCTCTAACGTTTTCTTCACCCATAAACGTCGTTTTCCCGAAAACAGATTGTAAATTCTTGGTGCCAATTTTTCATGATCCTTCAACATAAACAGGAAGAAGAATGGCACGAGCAAAAGTAAAGCTACTGCCTGGATGAATGACTGGACAAATTGCACGAGCCATTTTCCAAATGTTACAGCGAACGTTTGAATCGATTCAACTGCCGAATTCAAAGAATCCTGCAATCCTTCAGGGAGATTATCTTTTTCGTTAAGAACTTGATCTTTTAGTTGCTCAATTTGGCGAGTAAGAGTAGGCCCATTATCCACTAAGTTATTCACTTGTTTCGTAACCATTGGACCAATAATTGCAACTAAAATCCAAATAACAGCTACAAGTATAAGCATAATCGTAATGATACTTCCCCATCGCGGCATGTTCTTCTTTTCCAAGTAATGTTGAATGGGTACTGTAATATAATAAAGAAGTCCGCCAAAGATCAATGGCATAATAATGGTCTGTAAGATAATACCAACAGGCTTAAAAATATAATTTACTTCTAAAAAGTACTTGGTGATCAATAGCGCCAATAAGACGCCGACACCGACCTGAAACCATACCTTTTTCGTCAAAGCTTCACGTCCCTTCCGTAAAATTTTATGTAGTTAGCTTAAGTATACGTTGTAGAGCCCTCTATGTCGAAAACCAACCTAGCTACTTCGATAGTATGATCACAGGTTTTTCTCTAATTTAGCACATGGCTTTGTATTAGAAAAGTCACTGGCTCGCTACTTGTACTTCTTTTGTTTTCCCTACCTATAAACTTTTTCAAACCTACTAAATTATGATAAATAAGCGATACTTGGATAACAACTTGCATCCAGTTTACTCTTCACGCACGACTTAACACCTTTCGCCGCAAGCGGATCATCAATACGTAGACGACCGGTACGACAGCCGAAAACATCGCAAGTCCAGTCCAACCCGCAAATTGCCACAACGGCGTTACAAGCGTACTACCCGCTGCCATACCTACATAATAAGATACCAAGTATAGACTCGCCGCACTTCCTTTATGATGCGTCGCCTCCTTGCTGACTGAAGCCGCTGTCAAAGAGTGAGCTGAAAAGAAGCCTAAACAAATTATACAATATCCGATAATAATCAAAGGTAATTTGACGGCAATAGTCAGAAGGCAACCGATAGCCAACAAGAGGACACCCGTAAAGCGCACAGTATTCATACCATACTTGACTGCAATTGAACCAGCCATTGGAGCCCCGATAATACCAAATGCATAGGCAAAGTAGATATAAGACACTTCATCCAGCGTCAGGCTAAAAGGTGATGCAGTTAAATGAAACGGTAGGAAAGTCCACATGCCTGTGAAGCTGAGTTGTAGCACAATACCCAAGCCCAAAACAACGAGCAAGGCAGGATTCTTCAAATGATAGCCGAAGCCCTGAATATCGTTTTTTATCGACTCTACACTTGGCTCGAAGTACGCAGATTTTGGCAAGAAGAACACCAAGATAGCAAATACCACTATGCCGACAACGGTTAATAACTGAAGCGATAGTTCCCACGACCAACGTTCCGCCAAATAACCTGTCACAAAACGTCCGAGCATTCCTCCTGTCCCATTAAATGAAATATACAAAGCAGTCGCCAAACTAACAGACCGTTCATGGATTTCTTCATTGATATAAGCAAGTGCTGCCGCAAGTACCCCAGACATAGCAAAGCCCTGCAGGAATCGCAGTATGAGTATGACAGTGAACGAGTCAGTCAAAAACATCGGAATGAATAAAAGCGCAGTAAGTAAAATGGATACTTTCACAAAAACGGATCTACCAAGACGATCGGAATAAAACCCCAGAACTACAAGCCCTAAAATCAGTCCGATGGTGTTGATGGACATGGCCAAACTCGCAGTGGATACAGAAACGTTAAATTGCTTTGTTAATATAGGCAATAAAGGTTGGATGGCATACATCGCAGCAAAGATTAGCACAGATGCGATACCGAGACCAATGACAATCCGCCAAAATCGTAAGTCGCGAATTGTCGATTTAGCTTGTATATTCATGTTGACACTTCCTGTCCGTTTAATGCGAATACTGGAATTATATCATCATAACGTCAATTAAACAGGAAATAATCAGATAAGCAATTGCTTTATATTTAGTTTTTTGTATATTACACGGAATATGCACCATACTGTATGTCGGAGGTGTTGGACAAATGAACAAAATGGCGATGACAGCTGTCGGACTTGGCGCACTATATCTCATGCGAAATAAGCAGTCACGGGAAAAACTTATGGAGCAATTTAGTCACCTTGCAGGAATGAACAGTAAACCGTAATGCCAGACATTTGCAGACACTTGAAAACCGGAGCCTAAAAAGGTTTCCGGTTCTTCCCAATATGTGGCGTTTATAAAAACATGTTTTCACGTTCGAAAAGTGGGTATTTATATAGTAACAACGAAACGGAGGAGATAGTATGAGTAACAAAGATCATGGTACAGAAGATAAATTAAAAGGCATGGGAAACAAGCTTAAAGGGAGCGTAAAAGATACAGTTGGCGATTTAACTGACAATACAAAAATGCAAGCTGAAGGTAAATGGGATAAGGCAAAAGGGGCTGCACAAGAAAAAATTGGTGAAGCGAAAGAACATTTCAGCGATGACGAAGCGCATCCTGAAAAGTAATTTATGTACAGTAAGCCTGCTGCTCAATCAGCAGGCTTTTTCACGCCCATTAAAAAAGAAGGATCTTCCATTACAATGGGAGATCCTTCTTTTTTACAACTGGTCTGTACCTATTCGAGGGCTATTTGGAATAGGATTCCCTACTTCTTCATTTGGATCACTATCCAGATTTTCACCGCTATCCGTTTGCTGTCCAGCACTATCATGCAAGTCTACAGATTCCGTCCGTTCCCCATCTGTTAAATGATCGACAAACAAGGCAATACCGCCTTCTTTTAAATCATTATAGAATGTTTTTGATTCTTGCTTCGAAAAACCCATTTTAATAAATATCGTTAACATTTCGTCCTTACTATTAAACAAACGGCGCGCATGATCCCAAACTGAACCGTCTTGTAGTCCAATCAATTCAATTTCAGAATCACTTTCTAAAACTTTTAAATCATCGCGCACGTTGGAAACTGCACACATATGATTCTTTTTAAAACCCTGCGCTTCAAGTTCTGTTATTTTATAAAGGACATTATCGAGAGAGTGAAACGTACCCACATATTGTTTATCAGCCATTTTTGCACCTCCTTTTGTTAACACTCTGCTTTACTTCTACCCATCGAGGACTATTTTCACACATGGTTTAACATACTTTACATATAACTAACACATGCATAGTTCTTCACTCCTTGCACAAGCTAAAGTTATCACGATGAAAAGGAGTGGTTGAGTAGTGGGAGTAAAAGACAACGTAGAAGCCGAAATCTCGAAAATGGGTGAGGAAAAGAAAGAGCAAATTTTGCAGAACTTCAATCATTTTAAAGGTTATCTTGCTGACAAAGTAGAAAAAGGTGAAAGTCTTGGCTTAAGCGATGAGCAGTTGGCGAAAACGACTGCGTTTATTGCCAATTATTTATCACGCAATGAAGAGCCTCGTAACCGTGAACAGTATTTATTGCAGGAGTTATGGGATTCAGGTTCTAAAGAAGAGCAACATACCTTGGCGCATATGCTTCTGAAAATGGTTCGTCAAGCATAATAGGAGGCGATTTGATATGGTATCTAAAGAAAATAGTGCCCCTCACTATCATCCGAATACGTATCGTCTGATTCAAACACATCCCGAAAATCTACGAACGAATACAGTTAGTCTGTTCGATTTGCATGAAGATATGCAAACGGTCGATTCCATCTCGTTGCCCGACCAAAGAAAAGATATGATGAAGGAAAAGATCAACCACTCCCCTCGCTTAAGTGGCGGCAGCTTGTCGGATGACTACGGCGCACCCCACTGATTCGCTAATAAAAGCCGTACGGTGCAAATTGCATTGTACGGCTTTTCCACATTCGTCCGCAGTAGTTGTCGATATTTCCCGGGAAATGAGATGGATAACACACAATCTGAAAGACTATTTCCGTGATATACTATGATCCGATGGAAATGGAGGTTGTGTACATGAAACCGTGGATGTATCCGCTACTCGTTGTTTTTGGGGCTGCTAGTTATGGAATTTTATCGACAATTATTAAATTAGCAATTCAAGACGGCTTCACCGCTTCAGAAGCAGTGACGAGCCAATATTATACAGGATTTCTTTTGGCACTTATTATATTTATTGTTGTTAAGCGCTCTAAACCAACATTTCGCGGTAGTTTTCCAGTGTTGATTGCAGGATTATTTACTGCGATTACAGGCACCGTATACGGCAAATCGGTAGAGTATATGCCTGCATCGCTAGCAGTTGTCCTATTGTTTCAATTCACATGGATCGGTATGTTGTATGAGTGTGTATTAGCCAAGCGTTTACCAAAACAGTCCGAAATCGTGTCACTCCTGTTTTTATTTGGCGGGACCATTCTGGCTGCAGGCTTGATAGATGTAGACTTGAGCGGTATTCCGTGGCAAGGATGGGCATGGGGAATTGCTGCGGCATTTAGTTTCGCTGCATTCGTCACGGCAAATCAAAAGCCCGTTCCTGGGATGGATGTCGTGACGCGGTTGTTTTTGATGTCATTTTATGCAGCAATCGCGATTACATTTTTCCAGTCTCCGGAAATTTTATGGAATGGAATGCTAGGCGATGGATTATGGATTTACGGTGCTATTTTAGGTGTGTTTGGCATTGTTCTACCTATATTTCTGTTTTCAGTCGGAGTCCCGAAAGTGGGTGCCGGTATGTCTTCCATTTTGAGTGCTGTGGAGTTACCTGTGGCGATTATTGCTTCGATGTTGCTGCTTGGTGAAAGACTAACGCTGCTGCAGTTTCTTGGAATATTCTTGGTATTGTTCGGGATGACTTGGCCTGCTATGTTGCAGCGGTTTACGATGAGAACTAGAACGCGGTTAAAACGGGTGTAATAAAGGGAACAATGTTGATTAACTAGATATTGATTTGAAAAACAAACAAGACATCACTGGATTAGTGAAGTCTTGTTTGTTTCATATTCTAACCAATCCACTCTACGCAAAGCTGCGATAAGGAATAGAAGAATAATATCCATCGCCACAACTGCAAAACTAGTCGCGATAAAAAGTGTGGAAAAAGCATGATCGCCAAAGTTCAATGAAAATGCAGTCATCAGCATCATCAAGAAATTAATACTCACATACCAAATATAGGACATGTGTAGACGATTACGAATATGCGCTTGACCGGTTTGTTGTGTCATGGATTTCCAAGTACTGAACAAGTAATATACAACGATTACTTTCCAGACGAAGAGGAATTCTGCATACAACGTCCAACCACCACTTGTGACTTCGCCTAAGTTCACAAAAACACCAGGCACTGAAATCAACATGCCAATAAACGCAGTAAGTTCCACTTTTTTCGCTATCGGAAATCGTTCGGCAAGTAGTCCTGCTCCCGAATAAATCATATAGTAACCGATCGGTGCTGCCAGTATGTCGATACCTATTTGTAAACGAAAGAATACGAAGAGATAGCCCCAGAAAAACAGCCTGAATGCTTTATTCATGATGGGCCACCTCCACTCGCTCGTCAATAATTTGTTGAATGGAATCTTTCGTCAAATCCGGTTCGTACTGGAGATGACCGACTTGTGCAGTAAATGGTTTGCCGGTTTCCGTCGTACCAGACAAATTAATCTTCACGTCCATGGCGGCATGCAGTGAAGGTTCAGCGTAACTTTTCACGGTCAGCCAGTCACTTTTATCCAAATGCAAAGGAAAATTCACCTCACGCACATCACTACCTGTCGCTTTATTCCACTCGGCGTTTTCTATTACTGGATTGGGTTGTACGGTTTCATTACTATTTGCATTTTGCAATTTGATGTGAAATCGATCTTGTAACGCGTCATCAAATGCTGTACTTACTGATTCTAGTGCTAATGCTTCTGTCACATTCAGACGTGTCTCTGTGTACTCACCGGATGAGCCCGACTTAAAGGACAAAGGATTACGCTCTTCTTTTTCGGGTTGGAAAACGATTCGCCCTATTGGATAGTTCGTTGTATGATTTTCCGAGAAGTAGACCATCATTTCATCGAACTTCTTCGTCTCACTGGGAGTCACATATGTTTCAGGATTAAATTGGATATACACTCTCTTTAGCGAATACCTACCGAATTGTTCCATTTCTTCTATTCCATTATCTCCACGGAATTGATCTGGCATTCCACGAATACTTCCTAATTCTACCGTTTGAATGAAAGACGTATCTTCTTTATTTGTAATAAAATAAAACGGAATATACTGTTCGTAGTCCGCGTTTAAATCCAGATAGTGATTTAGAAAGACCGGATGCTTGAGCTTATGTTTTTCCGCGTATATATAATTACCAGCCCACATAAGCACAATTACCAATAAAATTGCCCAAAACGGTTTAATCTTCATCGGACCAACTCATTATAGTGACTGAATAAACGTCACCAAGTCTCGTTGATTTTCGGGTGTAACTCCATGTCCGTCTTGATAGGTCTTGAATGTTACATTCGCACCAAGTGATTCGAAATATTCCTTGCTTTCGACTCCTGATTGGGAAGGAATTACATAATCAAAGTCGCCATGAGAAATGAATATTTGCTGATTTTCTACTGATTGTATAGCATATTCATTTTTTACGAAATCGGGTACATACCCGCTAAGGGCTACTACGCCACGAAGTGATGGGATCAGAGTTAATCCAAGTGCTTGTGCTAACACGGCTCCTTGGCTAAAACCAACGACTGTTAAACGTTCTGGATCAAGATCGTACTCCTGGATGGCTTCGCGAATAAATGATTGAATATAAACTAATACTTTATCAAATACATTCCGTTCAGGTTTGCCTTCTTCTTCATTCGTGAAGAATGCATAGCCTGGTGCATGTACGACGGGTCCTCTTAAACTGAAAATATGATGTGTTTCTTTAAAGTCTTTGACTAACTGCGGCAAGTCTTCTTCATGACTCCCCATTCCATGAAGTAAAAATAGTGCAGGCATTTTTCCTGAGACATTCGTCGGTGCAGTGTGTACAAATGTAAATGGTGATTGCATGGATATCTTCCCCTTTTCTGTTCTATATTCCACTAGTTTACCACAGAAAAAAACGCCTGCCACTTTATCTGACAGACGCGTTGAAGAGCTTATTTCTTTTCAGGTTTCGCTAATACTTCGTCCCAGTTGATCGTTCCATCTTTAATTTGATCGCGGCGTTCTTTAGTCATTGTATCATTCGGACGGCCGCCGTCTGGCCAATCTTTGTCGTGATTTTTCCATTCAGGACGATCTTTTGATAGGACATATGCTGCCAAGTCACTTGCATCTTGGTCAGACAGAGAATCTTCTTGACCAACCGGCATGTTTTTCTGTATATAACCCGCCATTTTAGTCATACGTGCAATTCCTGCTCCGTCGTTAAATGATCCCTCGCCCCATAGTTTCGGGCCTGTGTTGGAACCAATTCCCTCACCGTTTTCACCGTGACATGCAATACAAGATTGCTGATACAAGTCCTCACCATTCTCTACGTTTGGTGTCGGTAGATCGTCAAGAGTGTTTTGGTGGCGCCAATCTAATTCTGCACCTACTGGAATTCCTTCTGAGATATACGTCATGTATGCAACCATTGCATCCAAGTCTTCATCGTCATCAGCAAATTTCTGTCCATCCATACTTCTTACCATACAACCGTTAATTCGTTCTTCCAATGTAACCATTTGGCCAGATCTTCCGATATACATCGGATACACTGCGGACATCCCGACCATGGACGAAACACCTTCATCAGTTCCGGCACCTGCGTGACAGCTTGTACAAGATAATTCGTTCACTCGTGCGAGCCCGTCTTCTACTGAAGCGGCTTCGGAACGTAAGACATTGGACGTATCATCAAATAAATCGAAGCCGCGTTTGATCGCTTCTCCTTCTTTACCTTCTGGAACATCGTCCATTGAAGGCGGGTTGTGCTGAATTCCAGCTACCTCTTCTGTCGGAGCTTTTACCTGTGTAGTTTCTGGTGCTTGGTCTTTATTCATGCGCATTTGGTTGCCCATAAATGCTATAACGACTAAACAAACTACGACAATAAAGCCTAGGGCTAATCCCGTTGTTCTTTTCATGTCCACTCCTCCTTTTTCCTATTATTTAGCATATATACCACTTTTAACTTATCATACTTGTATATGCCAGTCTACCCGATTATGACTGATATTCATTTTCGTTTAACACTAAACCTTGTCGTGTAAGTAGTTCATTTGCCTAAACTAAATGTGACAGAATGCGAAACAATCGACGGCGTCATGCCGTCGATTGTTTATTCCACTATATAGCCGTCACGCATCGTAATAATACGATCTGCGTAAGGAAGCATTTCTTCATCATGCGTCACCATCAGCGTCGTTAAATTCAGTGTACGCGTTAATTCCTGCAGTAATTCCATGACACTTTTTGAGCGTTTAGTATCAAGACTTGCTGTTGGTTCATCCGCAAATAAGATTTTAGGACGATGAATGATTGCACGCGCAATTGCCACACGCTGACGTTCTCCCCCAGATAACGAAGAAGGATACGCATCTTTACGGTGTTCCATATCGACTAACTTTAAAATATCTGCTATGGCTGTAGTCTGCTCTTTTTTACTCATTTTCGTTTCCGATACATCGAGCATCAACTCTAATTGCTCTTCTACGGTTAGGAACGGAACTAGGTGAGAAGACTGAAAAACAAATCCAAAGTCTGTCGCACGTATATGACGAATTTCTTCTTGGCTCATTTTTGTCATATCTTTTCCTTCGAATAAAATCTCACCACCGGAAGCTTTCTGCAATCCAGCCGCAATCGTCAGAATGGTAGATTTACCAGAACCTGAAGGGCCGACCAACGCTGTGATCTCTCCTTCTTTTAACGATAAATTTACACCCTTTAATACTTCCTCTTCAATTTCACCGTTAGAAAATGTTTTTTTCACTTCGTCAATTGTAAAGGTAGACATATTACATCTCTCCTTGTTGAATCGCTTGTAGTGGTTCGATTCTTTTCACTTGGAATCCAGAAATTGTTGCTCCTATAAAACCGACTACCATAAATACTGCCGACAGCATCAAGACGGTATCCATTGTTAAATGGAATGACATGCCATCAGGGGCAATAAAGCTAAATGCTTGGCTGAGCGCAATGGAAAGCACGAGTGAAATAGCTGTAATCACAAGCATTTGATACCAAATCATCTTAAATAATGACATAGTCTTCATGCCGATTGCTTTTAATATTCCGTACAAACCAATTTTTTGCACGTTCATCATATAGAAGAAAATCGCAAACAACATACCGCTGATGATCACAAGGAACCAAACAATCATATTTAACGACATCTGTTCCGCACTGTAACTTGGAATGGCATTCAGAAATTCTTTATTGGAAAATGAATCTAGTGCACTTAGTGTTGGTGTATCTTTGCCTGGAATGAAAATCGTCTGCATTTCCATTACACGATAGATTTCTTGATAGTTAGTCATGTCGATGAAAGCGACAGGTGCGTGACTATATTTTTGCTGGTCAACGAACCCTTTGACGACAAATTCACCGCTAAATTGATTATTTGTTAAGACGTCCCCAACTTCAATGCCATCTTCTTTCAATGTACTATCCAGTACAATCTCGCCTTCTTTGACGTTTTCAAACAGCTGCGAGCCGGTAGATGCAACGAACGCAACACTATGCTGTTTGTCTTCCGAATCATTGACAAAGCCCATCTGAACCGAAAATGCAGTTGCATCGGGTTGATCGATGAGAATTTGTTTCTGTACTTCTGCATCTATTTTTGAAAGATTATACGTAGTGTCTGCATCCTTATCCAAATAAAACTGCCCTTGCGGTAATTCTTTGATCAACGCCGCGTTGTCCTGTGATAATCCATTCGCTAATCCTGAAATAATAAATGTCAAAAAACTGACTAAAAATATGATGGATCCTAGAATCAAGAACTTCGCTTTACTTTTCTTCATTTCTTTCCACGCGATTTTCATATCAAGCGCCTCCGTATTTTTCTTTATACTTATATCGTATCTTGTGCAGATGAACGGAGAATGAAAAGCATATTACACTTCACAACTTTTATTATTCTGTTTAAAGTGATATAACTTTCTATTTTTCTGGTGATATGTGAAAATTATAACAACAAAGGAGGGATGTTAATGATTCGTTTTGAAGAAGTCTCGAAGAGTTATGATATGTCACATTTAGTCGTGAATTCAGTGAATCTAGAAATTAAACGGGGAGAGTTTCTTGTTTTGGTCGGACCCAGTGGTTGCGGAAAAACCACAACACTCAAAATGATCAACAGGCTGATCCCACTTACAAAAGGCACAATTTGGCTTGACGATAAGAGGATTAGTGACTACCCAATCCATGAGCTGCGCTGGCAAATAGGCTATGTGCTACAGCAAATCGCTTTATTCCCTCATATGACGATTGAAGAAAATATTGCAGTTGTACCCGAACTCGTCGGTTGGAAGAAAAAGAAAGTCCGTGAACGTGTAACTGAATTACTTGAAATGGTTGGTCTCGATCCCGATGTTTATAGGAAGCGTAAACCGAATGAACTGTCCGGTGGTCAACAACAACGGGTGGGTGTCGTGCGTGCACTTGCTGCAGATCCCGAGATTCTATTGATGGATGAGCCATTCAGCGCCTTAGACCCAATCAGCCGTTTGAAGCTACAGGATGATTTGCTTGAATTACAGCGCAGAATCCAAAAGACCATTGTATTCGTAACGCATGATTTACAGGAAGCGTTTAAACTAGGAGATCGTGTCTGCATCATGAACGAAGGAAAAATCGAACAGGTAGATACACCTCAGAAAATTCTCATTCAACCTGCTTCACCGTTCGTACGTGAATTTACAGCTTCCGCTGCTGCACAAACATTTTCTATCAGGGACCATATAGAAGATATTCCAACAGACCTGTCACTATCCTTTGCAATTCCAATTAATTCCGAATGGGGCCCATTGCTTCAGTTT
The DNA here is from genome assembly GCF_002743245.1 of Sporosarcina sp. P26b. Lineage (NCBI taxonomy): Bacteria > Bacillati > Bacillota > Bacilli > Caryophanales > Caryophanaceae > Sporosarcina > Sporosarcina sp. P26b. The sequence goes on along the minus strand of NZ_PDYW01000005.1, from coordinate 28,964 downwards.
TTGGCTTCGGAAGATCAAGTGGCGATCCAACAGGATGGACAAGTGATTGGAATGGTTACCCGAGAAGGTATTCTTCGTTTCTTGGCTGAACAAGCGGTGAAGGGAGGAGCATCCAATGAATAATTTCCTTGATGTTTTCCAAGACCGTCGTGGACAATTACTTGAAGCACTCATTGAACATATTCAGATTTCATTAATTTCCTTACTCATTGCTGTGCTGATCGCTGTGCCATTGGGGATTTATTTAACCAATCGGCGAAAAATAGCGGAATCTGTCATCGGAGTGAGTGCTGTGATGCAGACGATACCTTCACTGGCACTTCTAGGGTTATTGATCCCACTATTCGGCATCGGAAAAGTGCCGGCCATCATTGCGCTAGTAGTTTATGCATTGCTGCCTATTTTACGCAATACGTATACCGGTATTAAAGAAGTCGACCCTTCCCTTCGCGAAGCTGCTACCGCAATGGGTATGAACACGCGAAAACGATTAATGAAAGTCGAATTACCACTAGCCATGCCGATCATTATGGCGGGTATCCGTACATCGATGGTGCTCATCATCGGAACTGCGACACTTGCAGCATTGATTGGTGCAGGTGGACTCGGAGATTTAATATTACTCGGAATCGATCGGAATAATCCTTCGTTAATCATACTAGGTGCAATACCAGCCGCATTACTCGCATTGTTCTTTGATTTCGTATTGAAGATATTTGAAGGTCTTTCATTCAAAAAAGCCATTACGGCATTTACAATTTTTGTGATTGCCGCCGTCTTGATGATTGCCGCACCATTCATAGGAGGCAGCAAGAAGGACGAATTAGTGATAGGAGCAAAACTTGGTGCAGAACCTGAAATTCTTATTAATATGTACAAGTTGTTGATCGAAGACCAAACAGATTTATCTGTCGAATTAAAGCCAGGGCTCGGCAAAACTTCATTTGTATTTAATGCGTTGAAGTCAGGAAGCATTGATTTGTATCCTGAATTTACAGGCACTGCTATATCGGAGTTCTTGAAAGAAGAAGCCGTCAGCAATGACCGCGATGAAGTATATGAGCAAGCACGAAAAGGACTTGACAAACAGTTTGATATGACACTTATGACACCGATGTCGTTCAATAACACCTATACTCTCGCTGTTTCCAAAGCATTCCAAGAAGAGTACGGGCTAAAAACGATGTCCGATCTAGCTTCTGTGGAAAATGCAGTAAAAGCAGGATTTACACTGGAGTTCAATGATCGTGAAGATGGCTATCTTGGAATTCAAAAGCTTTACGGCATAACGTTTTCCTCCATTAAAACAATGGAACCGAAACTACGCTATCAAGCAATCGAAGCAGGCGAAATCAACTTGATGGATGCCTACTCGACTGACAGCGAACTTCGGGAATATGATATGACGGTGCTCGAAGATGATAAAGAACTATTCCCGCCATACCAAGGCGCACCGCTACTTCGAAAAGATACGCTGAAGAAGTATCCTGAACTCGAAGATGCGTTGAACAGTCTTGCAGGAATCGTAACAGACGATGAAATGCGCGAGATGAACTACCAAGTGAACTCTGAAGGTGCGAAAGCTGACGAAGTAGCAGAAGCATTCTTGAAAGAACAAGGTTTGTTGAAGTGAAGATAGAAAGAATCAAAAGTGAAAGGTGAAACGCTACCTACTTGCCTTTCACTTCTACGCCTAAATAAAAAACAGTCACCAGCAGATAAAATTCTGCCGGTGACTGTTTTTTTTGATTTAATTAATCCATCCAAGGAACTTCTATCATTGTACGACCGATCCATTCGCGCAGCACTTCGTTTGTTGGTCCCATGATTGCACCAGCACGACCGTCACGCACGAACTTTTCCACTTGGCCTGTCATATAACCGCGGCCACCTGACACTTGCAACGCCATATTGGTAACATCAATTACCATGTCTGCCGCATGCGTCTTCAACTGCCATAACGGGTACAAACACTCGGATAACTCTTTGCCTTCCGTATTGCAACGATCTAGCGCTTCTGCTGTACGATACAACATACTACGTGCGCTATCTACTTTAATCTGCGCCTTCGCCAACTCATGACGAATGACTTGATAATCTGTAACAGATGATCCTGTATCTGCGTGGACTCTGCGTTTAGCACCGTCTGTAGCCATATTCAAAGCGCCTTGTGCAATACCAACCCAACAAGCTGCTGAACCTAGTAAGAAAAGAGGGTCGATTGTGTTATCGTTGAAATAACCCATGCCACCTTCGCCACCAATACGGTTTTCAAGAGCTACTTGCACATCTTTAAAGTTCATCGGACCACTTGCGTTTCCGCGTAATCCCATTGCATCGAACGGGAATGCTTCAACTCCCGGCTGATCAATTTCGACCAATAAAAACATTAAATTATCCGGATTATCCGTTTCAGGAGATGTCGTTGCAACTAAATAAAAGTCTGCTTCTCCACCACTTGTGACGAATGACTTTTCAGCGTCCAGCAAGTAACCATTTTCATTTCGTATCGCTTTACTACCGATATTCCAGAAGTGACCCCCTGTCGCTCGTTCACTAAACGCTAGGCCACCGATTTGTCCTTCACGCAAGCGTGGTAATAGACGCTGACGCTGTTCTTCTGTTCCCGCTTCATAGATCGTATGTGCTGTAGTCATATGCATAACCCAGCACATCGTCGTAGATGGGCAATAATGCGCAAAGCTTTCGGAAAGTACTGCAAATGCTGTGAATCCGTCTTTCAGACCACCCGCTTCAACCGGGATGGTAACAGCCGAATAACCAGACTTCGCAACTTCACGTAAACTTTCACGTGGATAACTTCTCTCTTGATCAGAAATAAGTGCACGCGGCAGCAATTCTTTCTTGCCTAACGCATGTGCAGCTTTTTGTAATTCTTCATGCCCTTCTGGACAAGTCCACCATTCAGGAATTTGCATAATTCCATCTTGTTGTTTTTGTTTTTCCATCATAGCACTTTTTAACAAAATTACCACTCCATTTTATCATTTACCTACTTTTCTATTAGCAAGCAAGCAGGCTGTTCTCTTTCAACATTATCATGTTTTATTAAATAGTAAAGATTGGTCTATAAAATAAATATCTTTTTTATTTTAAATTATAATAAAACATCTAATAAATCCATTCAATTCATCCTTTGAATTTGTGGCGTTTTCTCAAAATTAAAATGGATAAAACCTTGGAAACACTATATTACATATGATGTAACAGTCATTTCAATTCCATAATATCCATCCGAACTTTTATGTCTTTTATATTCAAGTATTACTTATTCGATAAATTTGGACACATTTATATTAAAAGCTATAAAAACACGTAACTATTACGGGCAGTACGGTAAAATGCTATAATGAATTATATAGAGAAGGAGGCCTAGGCGATGAAAAAATGGACAAGTATAATGATTTTAAGCTGCCTATTAGTTCTCAGTGCATGTGCTGCAACCGACACGAATAAATTGACGATACCTGAACTTACAGATCGTGAAAAACAAATACTTGAAACAGCAACAAACACAGCGTTTGTGTTCGATTACACAGCAGATCAGACGTATACGGACGTTTCTCTTTGGGTGGAAAAGTACGAAAAAGGAAAATTAGTGGCTGAGCCTATAAGCGAGTTAAAAACTCCTTTGCCTGGCGAATCTACGAAAGGTAGTATCATCATGACAGTCACACAAACACTCGAACAGGAACTATTATTCTCCGCGAGTGTAAGTGATGCAAAAGGTTCCGCAAGTGTCAGTAATCAGGAAGAGTTGGAAGAGTTAAAGGACATGGCGTCACTGTTCAACACAAATCCGCAAGAAGGATTGCCACTTTCAGATAACATGTTGTTGGCAGGTCTCATTTATACTTCCACGACGGCAGGATCACCGACTAGTGCATTGTCCAGTGATTTCTACGAACAAAAAGATGATTACTTGGATGAATTAAAAGAATACGATGTAGTATATATATTACGCGCTTCATTTACAAACGCGAAAAAGCCGGTCGACAAGTAACTTATGTCAACCGGCTCTTTATCCATAATTCAGTTTTGCAAATACTCTTTCACGGCCTGCGATACGGTCTTTCCTTCCGCACGTCCCGCCACTTCCTTCATTACAACACCAATTGTCTGACCCATTGACGCTTCTTTTGAAATACCTAATGAAGCAATTAACTCTTTTACTTCTTCCACATTCATCTGTTTCGGCAAATAAGATTCCACAATTGCAATTTTCGCTTTTTCTGCTTCCACGATATCTTCACGATTAGCTTTTAGACCTTCATCAAGCGATTGTTTTGTTTGCTTAAGCTCACGCTGAACGATTTTGATTTCTTCTTCTTTCGTCAGTTCGCGCTTTAATTCAATCGATTCATTTTGTAGACCTGCACGCAGTAAATTAATGACACCTTTCTTCATAGTGTCTTTTTCCTTCATTGCAGTTCGGATATCGGCCATTAAACGATCTTTTAATTCTGACATGGAAATCCCTCGTTTCTATAGTAGTATGCCTAGTATACAAAAAAAGTATGTGCTCAGTCGCGTTTTTTAACTTATAAGAGAATCGGGATTGAAACAAGTCTATCATTCTCCTCATTGATTCCCGACGATCAAATATAGCTTAATTGACGAAACTCAAGTACTAGTTTACACTTTTTACTACTAGCTCCTTCAGATAGCATAAGGTTTTCCAACACCTTATTCGCTTGGAGGAGCTCTTCGATATGTATATAAAAAAGGAGTTTATCATATGAAAAAAAGTGTAGTACTGGCGGAAAAGCCATCTGTTGCACGGGATATTGCCCGTGTGCTGAACTGCAATAAAAAAGGGAACGGCTATTTGGAAGGCGATAAATATATCGTGACATGGGCACTCGGACACTTAGTGACGCTCGCTGATCCTGAAAACTACGATACAAAGTATAAAACATGGAAACTTGATGATCTACCTATGATGCCCGAGGATTTAAAACTGACGGTCATCAAACAAACGAGCCGACAATACAATGCCGTGAAGTCGCAGCTTGTACGCCCTGACGTTTCTGATATTATTATTGGAACAGATGCAGGACGCGAAGGAGAACTCGTTGCACGCTGGATTATCGAAAAGGCAAAGGTCAATAAACCAGTAAAACGTCTATGGATTTCCTCCGTCACGGACAAAGCAATTAAAGACGGGTTCGCCAACTTGAAACCTGGCAAAGACTACGAAAATCTATTCGAAGCAGCCGTCGCACGCTCTGAAGCCGACTGGTACATCGGACTGAACGCTACGCGTGCCTTAACTACAAAATTCAATGCGCAACTCAACTGCGGTCGCGTTCAGACGCCTGTCGTCGCAATCATTGCGCAGCGCGAAGATGAAATTAATACGTTCCGTCCAAAAACATTCTACGGTATCGAGGCTCAATCCGATACTAACTTGAAATTGACATGGGCAGACTCCAAAACGGGTGACACGCGTTCATTCGATCGGGATAAACTGTCGGCTATCGTCAAAAAAGCGGACGGCAAAGCTGCAATTATTGAAAATGTCGAAAAGAAAGCCAAAAAAACATTCTCCCCAGGCCTTTACGATCTGACGGAATTACAGCGAGATGCCAATAAAATGTTTGGCTACTCAGCAAAAGACACATTGAATATCATGCAAAAATTATATGAGCAACATAAAATACTGACCTATCCACGAACGGATTCTCGTTTCCTCTCAAGCGATCTCGTTGCAACGCTTCCTGAACGCTTGAAGACCGTCGGCATAGGAGAATACCGGTCACTTGCAAACAAGATATTAAAGAAGCCGATCAAAGTGAACAAATCATTTGTTGATGACAGCAAAGTATCTGATCACCACGCAATTATTCCGACTGAAGAAATCGTCTTGCGAGACAAACTATCGGACCGTGAACGAAAAATCTATGACTTAGTCGTCAAACGATTCCTGGCTGTCTTATTCCCTGCGCATGAATACGAACAGCTGACAGTTCATGCAAAAATAGCAGACGAGAAATTCACAGCGCGCGGAAAAACCATTCTAGTCGCGGGTTGGAAAGAAGTCTATGACAACCAATTTGATGAAGATGAAATCGAACAAGATGCAAAAGAGCAATTGCTTCCTAAACTAACAGCAGGTGATAAGCTCGACATCAAACTTATTAAAGAAACATCCGGTCAAACAAAGCCTCCCGCTCGTTTCAATGAGGCAACTCTTTTATCCGCCATGGAAAATCCAACGAAATATATGGGCACACAGGATAAGAAACTCGCAGACACATTGAAATCTACAGGCGGACTCGGAACGGTCGCAACACGTGCGGACATTATCGAGAAATTATTCAACTCCTTCCTAATTGAAAAGCGCGGTAAAGATATTCACGTAACCAATAAAGGGAAACAATTACTCGAATTAGTACCAGACGAACTAAAATCTCCTTTACTAACGGCTGAATGGGAACTAAAATTAGAGAAAATCGCCAAAGGCCAGCTGAAAAAGAAAGCTTTCATCAATGAGATGAAAGGCTATACGAAAGAGATTGTATCGGAAATTAAAGCTAGTGAAGCGAAGTTCAAGCATGATAATATCTCAACAAAATCATGTCCTGACTGTGGCAAGCCGATGCTAGAAGTAAACGGCAAACACGGCAAAATGCTTGTCTGTCAAGATCGTGAGTGCGGCCATCGTAAAAACGTCTCACGCGTCACGAACGCACGCTGTCCACAGTGTAAGAAGAAGATGGAGCTTCGTGGTGAAGGTGATGGTCAGATCTTCACATGCAAATGCGGCTATCGCGAAAAGCTATCGGTGTTCAAAGAACGGCGCGAGAAAGCATCAAAAGGCAAAGTAAACAAGCGCGATGTGCAGAAGTATTTGAAGAAGAACGACGAAGACGAGCCGATAAACAATCCATTCGCAGATGCGTTGAAAGGATTGAAACTGGACGACTAACTTCAGAGGGATTGGCTGAACGTTGGTGTTGGGTTGGGGATTGGCGCTACGGAGGGGTCACTTCATTTCCGGAGGGTGGGCGGTGAACCACACCCCTACGCTGCGCTCCGGCGGGTGTTTCACCTGTCCCACTGATCCTCTCGGAGTCGCCCCTCCTACGCGCCAATCCCTCGCAATGCGAGTGGATGATACTATTTATTGTGCATTGAAGTAAGTGTTGTAAACCGTATTGAACTTAAATAATTTAAGACAAAACAATAATTTACACGCTAATTCCAAAGCGAAGCGTTAGGAGCACATTTTTGCACTAGCGAACCGGTTGACTCACCGCGGGCCCATGGGAAAACGTCCGCCAGCTGGGCTTCCATCCCATCGCACTCACAAAGTCATCTCTTACAGCATTCCAACTAAACATCACTGAAAAAAGCTGTCCCACGAAAACTTCGTGGGACAGCTTTTGATTTCTCTATTAGTAAGAACGTGCAAACCAAACGGTATGCTTCGACTCATTTCCACAATTAATACAAGTGGACTTCTCTGCTGGTGGATCGAACGGAATATTACGTGTCGTAAACTTCGTCTCATCCTTCACATGCTCTTCACATGCATCATCGCCACACCAACCTGCAAGAATCCAACCAGGGATCTCTTCGTTAGTTGCACTATCTTCAATATGCTTCTTTAACTCATCGAGCGTATCGATGTTCGTATGAGAATTCTCATCACGGAACGTACGCGCATTTTCAAGCAAACGCTTCTGCATCGTCTGTAATTCTTGCTCGATGCTAGCAACAGCTTCAGCCAGACTAACAGCCACTTTCTCACCACCGTCACGCGCTTTCATCAACGCTTGGTCATTTTCAAGATCACGTGGTCCAAGTTCTAGACGTACCGGAACACCTTTTAATTCATACTCGTTAAACTTAAAGCCTGGAGATTGGTCTGAATCATCAAGACGTACGCGAATACCTTTAGACTTCAATTCTGCATAGATTTCATCCAGCTTTTCCATGATTGCCGGATTCTTCTTCCAAGGTCCTACTGGAATTAGCACGACTTGCGTCGGTGCAACGCGTGGAGGTAATACGAGACCTTGCTCGTCACCATGTACCATGATAACAGAACCGATCAAGCGTGTGGACGTTCCCCAAGATGTTGTATGAACGAACTGGTGCTTGTTTTCTTTTGTTAAGTATTTGATATCAAATGCTTCCGCAAACTTTGTGCCAAGGTAATGTGAAGTTCCGGCTTGTACCGCTTTACCATCTTTCATCATCGCTTCAATCGAGAATGTATCAATGGCACCCGCAAAACGCTCAGACGGTGTTTTTTGACCGTCATATACTGGAATCGCAAGTAAGTCTTCAACAACTTCTTTGTAGATTTCCAGCATTTGCATCGTTTCATGACGTGCTTCCTCTTCATCTACGTGTGCAGTATGTCCTTCTTGCCACAAGAATTCAGACGTACGAATGAATGGTAGCGTCTTTTTCTCCCAGCGGAATACGTTTGCCCACTGGTTGATCAGTACTGGAAGATCACGGTAGCTCTTGATCCAGTCAGAATACAAATGGCCAATCATCGTCTCAGACGTTGGACGTAGCGCCAAACGTTCTTCCAATTTCTCACCCGCTGCTTCTGTTACCCATGGCAATTCTGGAGAAAATCCTTCGATATGATCTTTTTCTTTTTCAAAAAATGACTCCGGAATGAGCATTGGGAAATAAGCGTTACGGTGACCCGTCTCTTTAAAGCGACGATTCATTTCATCCTGAATATGCTCCCAGATCTCATAGCCGTCCGGTTTAAACGCGATACATCCGCGCACTGGTGTATAATCCATCAAATCCGCTTTCTGGATTGTGTCGATATACCATTTCGTAAAATCATTTTGCTGATTGCTCATTACTTCATTTCCTCCTTAGTAAAAACCGCACTCTTGTTATTTCATACTGTTAATCATATAACAAATCGAGCATTCCTACAATTGAATGCCGTCACAATGCCTGCCCGACATCATAAACTCCACAAAAAAACTGTCCTCACTCACGAGGACAGCCTTCCATTAAACTAACTTCTCTTCTGCAAAGACAAATTGTGGTTCGCGTTCTACCTTCTCAGTATCCTCACCAAAGCGACCTTCCCACTTCGACATTACTACTGTTGCAAGTGCGTTTCCGACTACGTTTACTACTGTACGTGCCATATCTAGCAAACGGTCGATACCCGCGATGAACGCCAATCCTTCAAGCGGAATGCCCACTGTTCCGAGCGTTGCAAGTAACACGACGAATGAAACACCAGGGACGCCCGCAATTCCTTTAGACGTAATCATCAGAACTAACACCAATGTAATTTGTTCCGTAATGCTTAACTGGATTCCATACATTTGTGCAATAAACATTGCCGCCAATGCCTGATAAAGTGTAGATCCGTCTAGGTTAAACGAATAGCCAGTCGGTACTACGAAAGATACGATGTCTTTTGGACAACCGAACTTTTGCATTTTCTCCATCACTTTCGGTAACACTGTTTCTGAACTGGATGTAGAAAATGCTAGAATTAACTCATCCTTTAGGATTTTCATTAAGTGGAAGATGTTCACGCCGACCATCTTCGCGATCCCGCCCAACACGACGATGATGAAGAATATCATCGTTGCATATACAAGAACCATTAATTTACCCATCGGAATGAGTGATTCCAAACCAAATTTAGATACCGTTACACCAATTAACGCGAATACGCCAAACGGTGCAAATTTCATAATCATATTCGTTACCCAGAACATTGCGTCTGCGACTCCTTGGAAAACATCCAGTACCGGTTTGCCGCGCTCACCGATTGCCGCTACACCTAATCCGAATAATACAGAGAAGAAAATGATTGGCAACATATCGCCATCCGCCATCGAGTCTACAATATTACTTGGTACGATGCCGACTAACACATCCATGAAGCCGCCATTTTGCACTTCTTCTGTCGTTTCTACATATTGCGAGATGTCACCTTTTTCAAGAGAAGACATATCGATACCTTCACCCGGCTTGAAAATATTAGCTGACATAAGTCCAACAATAATCGCAATCGTTGTTACAATTTCAAAATATAAAAGCGTTTTACCGCCAAGTTTACCTAATTTCTTAATATCACCTGTACCTGCTACCCCGATTACTAGCGTGGAAATAATAATAGGTACCACAATCATCTTAATCATATTGATGAACATCGTGCCAATTGGCTGTAAGTATCTCTCTACATTAGGATTACCATAGAAGATTGCACCGACTGCAATACCTAAAACCAATCCAATTAATATTTGGTAAGCCAAAGACAATTTAAATATCTTTTTCATCGATAATCCCCCTTAGATGTTCTCTGAAAACGCTTTCTTTCAGTAACTTATTCATATCTTACGGGAGCCCTACAAAATTCTACAACATCCTACAAAAACTATTTTCGTTTCTCTATTGTCTCCATATACAATACATGCAGAAACTTCTTACTGTTCACTTTAGCAGGCCTTATGTCAATAGTTTCTTCTTGAATCTGTTTCATTCTCAGACTAATCTCTTGGAAATCAAAGAAGCGTGGGGCATAGTATTCGAATTCATCGATTGTATAATCTACCGCGCCAAGTGATGCTAAATGTTCCATTGCCGTAAGAATTGATCGCCGGATTCTTTGCTCCATCGCCTTACTTTCTTTAGAGATGTCTCCATCTGGCACCCCCAATTTTATCAACGCAGCTTCATATAGTTCCTTTAGAGGCGGTAATTGAATAGCTCGTTGCCCGTTCAAGACTTCCATGATGGCTACGATGTCGCGACTCGCGCTATCGCTGAAGATTCCCATATCATGTAGCTTCTTTAGAACAACATCTTTCACTGATTGCTGTGCTGTAGGTTGTTCAACAGAACCGAATTGTGCCAGCGATTCCCGAATCGTTAATAAGGAGTTTTTCAGACGTAACTGTTCCGCTGTACGTCGCACGATGCTTTGCACTTCTATTTGATTGATTGGCTTATGTATGAAGAATTCGACACCAACTTCATAGGCTTCGCCAACCATTTCTTTGTTCACTACTTGGCTCAGCATAATGAATTGTCCATTATAGCCTTGTGTTTTCAACTGTTGAATTGTTTCGATCCCGTCAAGTTCAGGCATCAATAAATCGATCAATACGACGTCTGGTGCAAGGGAAAGTATTTGAGGAATGGCTTTCACTCCACTTTCCGCCTCACCAATCACAATTCCTTCTTGCTCTGCCAAAATATTTTTCAGCATCACACGGCTTGCTTTGTCGTCATCTACGATAAAATATCTCATGCTTCTATCTCCTCCATAATGGATTTCATAGGGATTTCCACTAGTACATTCAGTCCTTGATCGAGACGCTTTACCACAATTGCACCTTGCATTTTTTCGATAATTGCACAGACATGCGATAACCCGATACCTGTTGCTGCTGTTCCTTGATCTGTAAATTTCGTTGTATACCCTGGTTCAAATATGATGTCTTCATGTTCAAAAGGAATTCCTTTTCCTGTGTCACATACACTAAAGCGCACCCACTCTTCATCGGTTTCGACAGTAATGAGTACTTGACCTTTTTCATCTATGGCCTCTACAGCATTCGCTGTCAAATTATTTAATATAGCGAGCAAAGGGACATGTTGGCTTGTTTGAAGGTCCCCATCAATTACTGTTTCCAACGTGCATTTCTTACCGATCATTTCACTGTACTTTTCATTCGCAGTAACAACCATTTCGAGTAAATCAGACAGGTAAAACACTTCTACTTGTTGCCGTGTTGTCCACTTTGATAACCCTGCCAAAATTCGCTGAGAATCCTTTTTCACTTCATGGATCTCCTGTGCAATGTGTAACGCTTGGGTGCTAAGTTCGGGTTGATTCTCTTTTTTGAGCTTGCGATATAAATCATGACTCGATGCAGTGATTAGTTCTATATGGTTCATGGACTTTTGTAAATACAATGCTTCCGCATATAACTCCGAACCTACCCCAAGCATCTCCTCTACACGCTGCTTCTCTTTTGATATTGCCACTGAACTATATAATCCCACCGTGAAGAAACTTCGCAATAATGCGACCCCCACTAGAATCCCCCACTCCTTACCAGTAAGCAGTGAACTATGTAACCACCAGTTACGCAGTGCATGCTCTGATGTGTTGCTCACTACTTCAAATACGAAAGCTAAGGCACCTAGTCGAAGTGGTAAAGATTTATACTTTTCAAGACCGACAAAATGCCAGCCTACCGCCACGATAAAGTAAAACAAAAAGACAGGTACATGCATTTGTAAACTCTCAAGCAAATCAGCACCAAGCCATAGTTCCTTCATTACACGAAATATTACTACCGTAACTGCTGTAACAAATCCCGTGCGCAAAATAGAGACAGGTGGATAAATAAGGATTAATAAAAAGAATACTATACCGCCCAGCGCAAAACGGAACATCTCGTCGTCAAACGGCATCACTTTCAACTCGCCGGTCAGAGCTGTCAAGATTGCAATAAAGGCAATTCTAGCCGCTTCCGATTGATATATTTGGCGCCACATTAATTTTACATTCATCATTCTGCTCCTAATAAATAAGTAATCGTACACGTATTATAGCAACCAGAAAAACATTGTACAGTTTTGGACTTGGATATTACGGGTACTGTAAGAAGGTACATTTATTATATTTATATATCGAAAGGATGAAAATACATGAAAGTTTTAGTTGTAGGTGCAAACGGTCAGATCGGAAAACAGTTAGTTTCATTGATTCAAGACAGCGATACACTGAAAGCGAAAGCCATGATCCGCAAGCAAGAGCAAGCAGAACATTTTGAGAAAATCGGTGCAGAAACCGTGCTTGTAGATCTTGAAGGCGAAGTGGACGACATCGTAAAAGCAGCAGACGGCGTAGATGCGATCGTCTTCACAGCAGGCTCCGGTCCCAAAACAGGTCCAGATAAAACTATGATGATCGACCTTGACGGCGCTATTAAAACTATACAAGCAGCGCAGAAAGCCGATGTAAAACGCTTCATCATGATTAGTTCATATGACACAACACGTAAAGCGATCCAGGAAGCACCGGAATCATTTGCTCCGTACGTTGTCGCAAAACACTATGCAGATGAATGGTTACGCTCGACTGACCTTGACTATACGATGATTCATCCAGGCGCTTTAACAAACGACAAAGGAACGGGCAAAGTAAAAGCCGCAACTACTGTCGAGCCTAAAGAAGTACCACGTGAAGATATCGCAGAAGTTATCTTCGCCTGTCTAGAAAACGACTCCACAATAGGCAAGGAATTTCAGGTAATCGGTGGATCGACGCCAATTACAGAAGCGATTGAAAAACTATAATCCCGATAATTTAAAAATAGTTAAAATAAAACGATCAGAAGCATCACACTTCTGATCGTTTTTACGTAAGTTTTTAATAATCTCTTCGCATTCAGGATACTTCTTCAATAGATCATGCCGCTCAAACAACTCGAAACCTGAAAAGTCAAACCCTGGCGATACCATACAACTAACTAGCGCAAACGTATTAGGCTCTTTCACCGATGAACCAAAGATTGTATCTTTCGGCACGATAAATTGTGGCATTTCCCCTTTGTGTAGATCAAGACCCACTGATACCTCTTCATACAGCCCTTGAGGCGTAATCATATGTACCGCTAATGAGCTGCCCCCATGAAAATACCAGATTTCATCCGACTGCAGACGATGAAAATGGGATACATCTTCTGAACGAAGAAGAAAATAAATACTCGTATACATAGGTCGCTCACCTTGCGCACAATTCGCATTTAGATCCGACCGATACGTCGATCTATAAAATCCTCCTTCAGGATGAGGTTCCAACTGTAAATATTCAATCCATTCTTCTGCTTTCATATCCATCACTCCTCGTTTTCTGTATGTAGCAGTATAACAGGTTCGTTCTTACGATAATTAACGAAACAGATACTGAGAACGACGAGCAACAAGCCAACCCATAACGTATGCGTCATCGGTTCACCGACAAATACGGTGCTGATGAACACTGAAATGACTGGAACTAAAAAGGTAAACACCGCTACCTTACTTGCCTCTCCAGCACGAATGAGAGAGTAATAAATGATGTAAGCTACTGGAATTCCCATCGTCGCACCAAATCCGAGGCCGAATAGATACATCGATTCCCACTCAATCGCAGACCAACTCTCTGTCAGGGAACCAAGTACAAGCAGGACTACGCCACCTATAGTAAATTGCATCGCGACCATCCAATATGCATCGACTTCCTCACTGACTTTCTTGACATACACAACGCCCAGTGCCCAAAAGAATGCCGTCAGCACGCCCAATACCACGCCTAGTATGGAAAGCTGGGCTGTAAAATGTTCTGCGCTAACTACTATAATGCCGATGAACCCAATCAATAATCCTGTTACCTTAATTGGCGTCATAGTCTCTCCCAACCACATCCAAGCAAATAAACCAAGAAGAACCGGCTGAAAGTATACGAGTACCGAGAATAACCCACCCGGTAAGTAGTGTAGTCCTATCGTATGCAAACCAAAAAATAGGATGGTGTTAAACAAAGCTGAAATACTATACTTTCGCCAATGTTGACGCCATTGTAATCTGTCACGTAGCTTGAACATCAGTAATATGATCAGACTACCACCAAGCAGTGCACGCATTCCTGAGAATAATAACGGTGGTGCATAAACAATTGATAATTTATAAATGGGCCAACTTACACCCCAAATCACAACTAATACTATCAGTGCGAAAGTTGATTTTGTAAATAGCTTGTTCACTCCCCCACCCTTTCTATTTACGTTTACCCGATTGTTATAGTCTATTCCCACAAACTTTTTATGACTCCAATTGAAGTCAAAGGTTTTCTTTTGCGCAAAAGTTCCTTATGATTACTAATGGAGGCGATTTTACATGAAAAAATTATTTATGCTGATGATAATTGCTGCTTTTCTCGTAGCTTGTAGTAATGACGAACCGAAAGAAGCGGTTGAATCTACTGAACCAACCGAAGAAACAGCACCGACAAAACAGACAAGTGACGGTGTGGAAGAAGGTCTTAAAGAAGATACAGTCGAACGAGAGTATGCCGCGTTCGCTAACGATGAAGTACCCATCAATTCCAAAGTGAAGTTTCTTGGGAAGGTAGCAGCTATTGACCAAGGAGTTTATGCTGTACAAAGCGCTGCAGACGAATCTTCAGATGAAATCATATATGTGAAGGATATCCGACTTGGAGAACGTACGGATATTCTGGAAGGTTTCGACGTTTCCGTTTACGGTACGTATGACGGCAAAGATGATAAGGGTGTACCTGTTATTAAAGGAATTTTCATTGATGCTGACTGACCACTAAGAGTATCAACCCGTGTTTGGTAATTTACAAGTTTTAATAGGTTGAACGATAGGTATAGTACCTTTACAGTTGAAAATCTATAAAAGTACAAAAGTGGCATACTATAGTATGTCGCTTTTTTCGAAAGAAGGGTGATTGAATGCAACGAAGACTACTGGATTACGCCGCTTTGATTGTAGGATCATTCATCTTCGCAATTGGAATTAACTATTTTGCGATTCCGAATATGCTATCTGAAGGTGGCGTCATCGGGATTACGATCATTACATACTATTTATTTGAATGGTCACCTGGCGTTGTCAGTTTCATACTTAACTTGGTGCTCGTTGCGATTGGGTATAGGTTCTTCAGCAAACGAACAATTATTTATACTGTCATCACAATCATTTTCATGTCTATTTTCCTTGAACTGACAAAGAACTGGGGAGAACAGTTGGGCCATGATACTTTACTTGCTGCTTTATTCGCTGGTTTATTTGTAGGTGGCGGCCTTGGGTTGATTTTCCGTGTCGGTGGAACTTCTGGAGGTGGCACTACAGTTGCCCGCATGCTTCAGCAGTGGCTAGGTTGGAGTGTAGGAAAAGCGGTCCTAGTTATCGACATTACTGTCATTTTATTGTCTGCTTTTGTTATTGGTAAAGAAAAGGCAATGTTCACACTTGTAGCGGTATATGTAGGGGCAAAAGTAATTGATAAGATCGTAGACGGTGCAGATGATCGAAAAGCTGTAATGATTATTTCAAAACACCAGGAAGACATTCGCAAGGAATTGCTCACTACGATGGGTAGAGGGGTCACCATTCTTGAAGGTCGTGGCGGTTATACGCTTGAGAAACAAGCAATTTTATACATTATCATTAACCAAGGGGAAATCGTACAGCTACGACGGATTTTGGAGAGTGTGGACGAGGATGCTTACGTTACAATCAATAATGTACAAGAGATTTTCAAACGTGGTTTTAAAGAGAGACGTCCAAAGTAAGTTGTAGACCTAACGATAACGATTCAAATATTTCGAGTTCTAACGTAAACCAAAAGGGTTCACAATACCTTTCTACCCATCTAATTATAGGTGGGTTTTTTCTCGTTTTTTTATTATTCACCCTTCTCCCAAGACTCGCAACAATCTTCCAATTTAATTATTTCAATAAAGCATTTAACTAAATGCAATTCTCTTATATACTTGACTTTGTCTGAAAAATTAATACTTTTTCGTGATAGTTAGAATAGCATTCTTTAAGCGAAAGGAGATCATCATGAATACGCAGAAAAAAGGTTTTTTCCAGAAGTTTTTGGATATGATCGAAAAGACCGGCAACCGCTTGCCGCATCCGGTTACATTGTTTGCCCTTTTGGCTTTACTAGTAATCGTCATCTCCGCAATCGTTTCGTACTTCGGTGTTAGCGCAGAGCATCCAGGTAAAGAAGGCGAAATGATTGAAGTACATAATCTCCTTAGCAGTGAGGGTATACACTATATCATTACGAATATGACCGATAACTTCATCGGTTTTGCTCCACTTGGTGTCGTATTGATTACGATGCTTGGTATCGGGGTTGCAGAAGGATCGGGCTTGATCAGTGCATTGCTTCGCGGCTTTGTCATGTCCGTACCAAAACGTTTAATCACCCTCGGACTAGTGTTTGCAGGGGTAATGTCTAGTGTTGCTTCTGACGCAGGATACGTTGTTTTGCCGCCACTAGGTGCTGTATTGTTCGCGGCGCTTGGAAGACACCCCCTTGCAGGTCTAGCCGCAGCATTTGCCGGAGTTTCGGGTGGGTTCAGTGCGAACTTACTTCTTTCCGGTACCGATGCATTGCTTGGTGAATTAACCATTATGTCTGCAGCGATCATCAATCCCGAGTACGCAGAAGGTATGAACATTGCCATGAACTATTACTTCATCGCATTTTCCGTTATCGTTCTGACATTCGTCGGTGCGTGGGTTACGGAAAAGATTGTGGAGCCACGTCTTGGTGAATATACTGGTGAATTCCGTGAGAAAGTTGAAAAACTAACTCGTCTAGAAAAGAAAGGTTTGATTTTGGCTGGTGTTTCTGTTGTAGTGGCAGGAATACTCGTTGCACTTCTTGTCGCTTTCCCAGGTGCTCCATTGCGTGGGGATGAAGCGGATATGCCAATCATCAAATCGCCGTTCATGAAATCGCTTGTGCCGATCATCGCGTTCATGTTCTTCGTACCGGGTCTCGTCTACGGTAAAGTAACGAAAGAAATTCGCAATGATAAAGATGTCGCAGCTATGATGTCTACGACGATGGCTGCTATGGGTATGTTCATTGTTCTGTCGTTTACAGCGAGTCAGTTCGTTGCATTCTTCTCTGAGTCGAATATGGGCTTGGTATTAGGAGTCTACGGCGCAAACTTCCTTGACAGTATTAATTTAAAAGGAATACCCCTATTACTGATGTTCATCGTCATTGCGGCGTTCATCAACTTATTTATCGGCAGTGCATCCGCGAAGTGGGCCATGATGGCGCCAGTCTTCGTACCGATTATGATGCAACTTGGTTATTCTCCTGAATTGACGCAAATGGCGTATCGTGTGGCGGATTCTTCAACGAATATCATTTCACCGCTCATGACGTATTTTGCGATCATCATCGCGTTTGCGCAAAAGTATGATAAGAAAATGGGTATCGGTACGCTCGTTTCCGTTATGTTCCCTTATTCCATGTTCTTCTTGCTATTCTGGAGTATCACGTTAATCATTTGGATGTTACTAGGTATCGATCTTGGTCCTGGTTCCCCTATTTATTACTTAAAATAAGAAGATCTTTACCCCGTAAGAGCTTACTTTGCTCTTGCGGGGTTTTTTATGGTAGTATAGTAGATGATAATGATTTTCATTTAGCGGGATTTTATCTATTGAAAAGGAGTTTTCAATTATGAGCTATGAAGCAAAGAATGACGTAGAAAAGTCGATCATGGGTAGACGCTCGATCAAGAAGTTTAGTGCTGACCCAGTCGATATAGACGAGATCATCGAATTACTGAATGTAGCTAAATGGGCACCCAATCATAAACTGACAGAACCTTGGCGATTCCAATTATATGCGGATGAAGGCAAAGAGAAATTTATAGAAGCATTCCTAACTTCTCAGAAGAGAGATGGAGAAGTGACAGATAAAGCAAAAAACAAAGCGGCCTACTTCCGCACTATACCATTGCATTTAGTTGTCATCATGCCCGAAGATTCACGTAAAAAGCGTTGGGATGAAGATTACGCTGCGGTTTCTGCAATGATACAGAACTTCCAGTTGGCGGCATGGGAACGTGGTATCGGCATGATCTGGCGTACGAACGACTGGACACATGATCCTGTATTTAAGGACGCTATTGATGTGAAATCAGATGAGAAAATTGTTGGAACCTTGATGATTGGTTACCCAAAACATGTGCCTCGACCTGAAGAGCGCGCGGATATCCGCAAGGTCTTGAAAGTTATTGATAAATAAAACATACGATTACCACTTCACTTTATAGAAGCTGGTAATCGTATGTTTTATTTGATATTAGTATATTATTACTTGATTTCTGTACAATTAGGAATACACTAGAAAAAGAACTTTTATAAGGGGCAACGATCCAATGAAAAAAATGATTCAACCTATTTTCCAACGCTATTGGAACCCTTATCTCGTCTTATTGATAGCTGGTATTCTTAGTGCAGTATATTTCGGCTTAACTTCGACCGTTTGGGCAGTAACTGGTGAATTTACAAGACTGGGAGGCGATCTCTTATTAATATTTGGAGTCGATATCTCAGGCTGGCAATATTTTGACATGGTACATCTGCAGGGAGCGACATGGAACCGACCAGATGGCTGGATTGTCTGGGGAATGTTCGCGGGCGCACTCATTATGGTGTTGCTTAGCAATAGTTTCAAAATCCGATTGCCGCAGCAAAAACGTCGTTATGTACAAGGATTAGTTGGTGGAATTATTGCAGGATTCGGTGCACGCTTGGCACTCGGCTGTAATCTAGCTGCATTCTTTACAGGCGTTCCTCAATTCTCTTTTCACTCATGGATCTTCATAATGGCAACAGGCATCGGTACTTTCTTCGGAGCCAAACTGACGAAGACACGTTGGTGGAAAGGCAAGCCTTCCTTGATTCGCGGGAACGCGAAGCCGACACAACTTAAAAAGCGTGTAATCCAACCGTATGTCGGTGGAACAATCGCAGTCCTTTACATCGGACTCACTATATACTTCTTTGCATCCGGACAAAAACTGCTTGGCCTTGGTGCACTTTTCGGCCTGGCCTTTGGTATTTTGATTGAACGGGGCCAAATTTGTTTCACGTCTGCATTCCGTGATTTATTTCTCGTCGGACGTAGTATTATGGCAAAAGCAATTATTCTGGGTATGGCCGTCAGTTCTATTTTGACGATCATTGTCATTTCCATCTATGACTTAACGCCAATCACGCAAATTGCAGCACTTAGCACATTTGTCGGCGGCATATTATTCGGACTTGGCATCGTTATGGCGTCAGGCTGTGAAACCGGTATGATGTATCGCTTGATGGAAGGACAGTTACTGTTCTTGCCAGTATTTGCGGGCAATATTATCGGGGCAACATTCCTTGCCTATGCTTGGGATCACCTTGGTGTCTATAATGTATTGGTCAAGAGCGGTGCAAAAATCAATTTACTCGATACATTAGGCCCAATTGGCGCAATTTCTGTTACGCTGCTCATGCTTGGTGGACTCTATGCATTAACGGTGTATGGAGAAAAACGCTACCATCGTAAGCTAACAATAAAGAGAGGAATGAATATACATGCAAACTGAAATAGAAGCGGACTTCACACTCGATCTGCGCGGCGAGTCGTGTCCCTACCCTGTAATTTACACTTTAGAAACACTTGACGGTATGAATAACGGCGAGTTACTGCAAGTCATCACCGATTGTCCTGGCTCTTTCCGCAACGTACCGGAAGAAGCGATCGCCCACGGTTATAAATTTGCACAGGATCCTGTAAAGAATGGACAGGAATACTTGTTTCATATTTACGCATGAGAAAAGGCAACTATCCGCGGATAGTTGCCTTTTCATATTGAATTAAATACTTACAATAGGCGTTTTCATAGTCGTTTCTTTTATACCAGCTACAATGACACTATTAATCGCGTTTATATAAGCTAGTGCACTCGCTTTCAAAATATCCGTGTCTGCTGCTTTTGCGACATAGTTTTCTCCTTCATGCGAAATGGTGATTTTCACTTTTCCTAACGCATCTTTACCCCTTGAAACACTGCTAATATCGTATCCAATCAATTTCACTTGGATATTTGTAATTTCTGCAATGGCGGAATATAGCGCATCAATCGGGCCTGTTCCAACAGCACTCGATTTAAAGACTTCTTCACCTTTGCGAATCTTAACGCTTGCTGATGGGAAACTTGAGTTACTAACAACTTGCAGATCTTCAAATTCAAAGAAATGATCGCTGTAATTTGTTACATTGTCTTGATCATGTTTTTCGTAATAATTTTCTACAATGATATACAAATCATGATCATATACTTCCTTTTTCATATCTGCCAACAGTAAGAACCCTTCAAAAATCCCTTCAAATTCTTCAGGTTTCATATGAGTAAATCCAAGCTTTTCAAGTGCATTTTTCACCGCATGGCGTCCTGACCGCGCTGTTAAAATCAGTTCCATATCATCCAGTCCTACATCTTCTGGATGAACAATTTCATACGCATCACGGGATTTCAATAATCCGTCCTGGTGTATTCCGGACGAATGGGCAAAAGCATTGTCTCCTGTAATCGCCTTATTCACTTGCACATCCAATCCCATGAAGCTAGATACTAGACGTGATGTATTCATAATCTCTTTCGTGTTGATTTGTGTATTGACATTATAAATGGAGCTTCTTGTTTTCAATGCCATTACTACTTCTTCAAGTGCCGCATTTCCTGCTCGTTCCCCAATTCCGTTAATTGTACACTCTACTTTATCTGCACCGTTCTTCACCGCCGCTAAAGTATTGGCAGTCGCCATACCCAAGTCATTATGACAATGGACACTTAATAGTACATCTGGGTTCAAGTTTTTCATGCGATCATTTAATTTGTAAATTAATGCCCCAAATTCTTCCGGCTCCGCAAAGCCAACTGTATCAGGTACATTGATCATCGTAGCGCCCGCTTTCATGACGGATTCGATTGTATGCCACAAGTACTCGAATTCTGAGCGTGAAGCATCTTCTGTTGAATACTGTACTTGAGGCATTAATGACTTTGCATACTTTACTGCATCAACACCTATTTGAAGGATCTGATCTTTTGATTTATTGAACTTTTTCTCCACATGAATATCTGAAGTACCCAGCACCATATGAATCATCGGATTTTCTGCGTACTTTACTGCGTTATATACTGAATCGATGTCTGCTTGGACTGCGCGTGCCAGTGCAGTGATCATGATCTCGTTTGTATTGCCTACCCTCTGCGCGACAGCTTTCACCGCATCGAAATCTCCTTGAGACGAAGCAGGAAATCCGGCTTCGATAATATCGACACCAAGCTTTTTGAGTTGTTGCGCAATCTCCACTTTTTCATATAGATTCAATTTAGCCCCTGGCACCTGTTCTCCATCGCGTAATGTCGTATCAAATACCCAAATTTTTCTACTCATCTCTATGCACTCCCTTTTTATAAAAAAATAACAACAAAAAACCCCGCCTCTATATCGAAATATAGAGACGAGGTTATACTCGCGGTACCACTCTAATTGATCTGCCTATGAGACAAATCCACTTATCGACAGCCATCACTGTCTATCCCATTAACGGAGGAAACCGACATCCCTTACTGTAAAACTTTCAGGGAGTGACTCATGGATGAGTTCAAAATGTGCGCCTACTGATTTCCACCAACCATCAGCTCTCTACAAAGACACAAAACATTTCTACTAGTTCCACTCTTAGTCTGCGATATACTATTGAACGTTATATTACATATCCTTGAGATCTTTGTCAATAGATTTAAGTAAATTGTTTATATTTTCTGTCAAAACCTTCGTTCTAATGCTGCGATAAATAGCTAGGACGTATAGGCGACATGATGAAAACTAGGAAAGCCAAATATCTTTGTTTAGAAATTTAGTAACTCCGTGTACATAGCGAAAAAGGCAGAAGCCCGTGAGCATCTCCCTTTTTTCTATTTATTCACTTCATCATTTCTTCTATAAGCGCCACTGGGACATACGTTTTATTCGGTTCGAGAAGCTCTGGCGCTACTTCAAACTTCATCAATGATTTATTATAGCCGTATTCCTTCTGACCACGGGTAATCGTATAAGATGGTGCCCCCTTTGATACTATGGCACCAACACCCGTAGAGTCTACTGCATATCCAAGTTTTTCGGCAAGCAGACGTAGAGGAACCATCTTCACACCATCGACCATGTACTGATCATTTTCGATAATCTGCTCAACTGTAGCATCCTCGTCTACTGCTTCTATCTCATCAAGCAAAACAACTTTTTCTGGTGAAGTCTGCGCAGGAATACTTCTTGTTGTCACTTTATAAAATACTAGCAAGTCGTTTCCCTTTAAATCATCCACCTTCACTGGATCACCTGAAGCACTTGAAACATCTGAACTATCATCTACATTTAGCTGCAATTTCAAGTATGGATCGACCAATTCATCGTCAAATATTCCAACTACCGCCGTGCTTTCTTCACTCTTTTCCACAATGACTACATCAGGTGTATACTGCGGAGGAAAAATCAGGATCATTGGTTTATTCGAATCTGTATACGCAGATACGCTATCTCCTATTTTCAGTTTGATCTTTTTTCCGGCATTATCGTAAATGAGCGTCTCTTCATTCACAGCCAATACGAATTGTTCTTCTTTTCCATCAAGTGTATAAAGAGTCAAGCCATCATTTTTCTCAACACCTTCAATTGTTCCTTCCACTTTAATAAAAGCTTTTAAATCCGATGTCATTTCTGTCTTCACATTCTCTTTTGCAAAAGTCATTCCAGGCACCGCTACACTTCCTACAAGCAATGCAGACAGCGCAAACGGGATAATTTTATTCAATTTCATGAAAGACACGCTCCTTTATATATGTTCTATTTAGTAGTCGTATGAAATATGAAAAGGTTACAACGTTTAGAAAAGCATTTGATCTAATCGCTTCTTTAGTACGCTCTTTTGTTAGCTCCTCTACTACCTTCTAAACAATTCCCCTCCATAAGATCCGATCCAATTAACTATAATCAATCAGGTTAGTACTGAATGTTTTCAATAAACTTGTAAAACAAGAGCCAATCGAGAAACAGGTTTTTTAATTGATAATATAGTAACTACATCCAAGGCTACAAACTTCCCTTTTCAATAACAATACAGGTAGTTCATAATAGTAAAACCTTTTAAAATACACATTACATATCAATGATATCCCCTATTCAAAGTGTAACTGTTGACAAACAATTATACTTATACGATAATGATTATGTAATTAGAATTATTATAGTTAGTTGATGGCGATTAACTTTTATAGTGAATGCGGTTTAGATTTTAGCAATATGGCCAAAACTAGCTATAAATATCATTTAGGAGGAATTTATTTATGTCACAAATTGGTAAAACAGTAGAATCATTTAAAGCTTCAGCTTACAATGCAGGTAGCGGAGAGTTTATCGACGTTACGGATGAAAACTTGAAAGGTCAATGGAGCGTTGTTTGCTTCTACCCAGCTGACTTTACTTTCGTTTGTCCAACTGAACTAGAAGACCTTCAAAATCAATATGCAACACTAAAAGAACTTGGCGTAGAAGTGTACTCTGTTTCAACAGATACACACTTTACACATAAAGCATGGCATGATCACTCAGAAGCAATCAGCAGCATTAGATATATTATGATTGGTGACCCATCACAAAAGATCTCACGTAACTTTGATGTGTTAGATGAAGAAGCTGGTCTTGCTCAACGCGGTACATTCATTATTGACCCAGATGGTGTTGTACAAGCAGCAGAAATTAATGCTGACGGCATCGGTCGTGACGCAAGCACTCTTGTAGGCAAAATAAAAGCAGCTCAATATGTTCGTAACAATCCAGGCGAAGTTTGCCCAGCAAAATGGGAAGAAGGCAGCAAAACACTTAAACCAAGCCTAGACCTTGTAGGAAAAATTTAATTTAAACAGCGGGGGCATCCCCGCTTTTTTTAAAAGATAAAAATATTGAGGAGTATGATTAATCTTGTTAGAACCAGATATAAAAGCACAATTAGCTCAATACCTCGAAATGATGGAAAATGACGTGCTTCTGAAAGTTAGCACGGGGTCTGATCAAGTTTCTAATGACATGAACGGTTTAATGAATGAATTAGAAATGATGTCCCCCCACATTAAAGTAGAGAGAACTGAGTTGGAAAGAACGCCTAGTTTTAGTATAAATCGTATCGGAGAAGATACTGGCATCACTTTTGCAGGTGTCCCACTTGGACATGAATTTACTTCATTAGTTCTTGCTTTATTACAAGTAAGTGGACGTGCTCCAAAAGTTGATCAAAAGCTTATGGATCAAATCAAAGCAGTTGAAGGTAAATACCATTTTGAATCGTATATAAGTTTGAGCTGTCAAAACTGTCCTGAAGTTGTCCAAGCTCTCAACATTATGAGTGTCCTAAACCCTAACATAACTCATACGATGGTTGACGGTGCGGCATTCAAAGAAGAAGTTGAAAGCAAAAAAATCATGGCTGTTCCAACGGTATTTTTAAACGGGGAAGAATTCTCAGGCGGTCGTATATCACTGGAAGAAATCCTTGGCAAAATGGGGAGTGCTCCAGACGCTTCGGAACTTGAAAATAAAGAGCCGTTTGATATGCTCGTCGTCGGAGGCGGTCCTGCAGGTGCAAGTGCTGCTATTTATGCGGCGCGTAAAGGGATTCGTACAGGTATTGTAGCAGATCGTTTTGGTGGTCAAATTTTGGACACGGCTACGATTGAAAACTTTATTAGTGTTACTCGCACTGAAGGTCCAAAACTTGCCGCAAGTCTTGAAGAACACGTGAAAGAGTACAACGTAGACGTGATGAATTTACAGCGTGCGAAACGTTTGGAAAAGAAAGACCTAATTGAAATCGAACTGGAAAACGGTGCTGTTCTAAAGAGTAAATCCGTTATCCTTTCAACAGGTGCCCGTTGGCGTGACATTGGTGTACCTGGCGAAGCCGAATTTAGAAATAAAGGGGTCGCATACTGCCCACATTGTGATGGTCCATTGTTTGAAGGCAAAGATATTGCGGTCGTTGGCGGTGGAAACTCTGGCATTGAAGCAGCAATTGACCTTGCTGGTATTGTAAAGCATGTTACAGTTCTTGAGTTTGCTTCAGAGTTGAAAGCCGATTCTGTTTTACAAGATCGTCTTCATAGCCTTTCGAACGTCACTGTACTGAAAAATGTTCAAACGAAAGAAATTACAGGTACCGATAGTGTAAATGGAATTACGTACATTGACCGTGCCACAAATGAAGAACATCATATCGAATTAGCTGGCGTCTTCATTCAAATTGGTCTCGTACCGAACACCGACTGGCTAGGCGACTCAGTTGAACGTAATAAGTTCGGCGAAATTGTTGTCGATAAGCGCGGTGCAACAAACGTGCCTGGCGTATTTGCTGCAGGAGACTGCTCGGATAGCGCGCACAAACAAATCATTATTGCAATGGGATCAGGCGCCACTTCTGCTTTGAGTGCGTTTGATTATCTAGTTCGAAATTAATGGCTGGGCATGATTTATTGCAATCATGTACCTAAAGTAGGGATAAATAAACGAATCAGACTCATGACTCGTTCGACCCTTTCACCCTATCGTACGTACAAGCTCACATACGGCAATTTAATAATTTGAGCGTACGAACGGGTACAATTCGGATCTATACATATATCCGAATTGTACCCGTTTTCTATCTGCTAAAGACCTACGGAGTATAGAACCTACGAAAATCCCCCAGTAACCCTTACGATGATTTACTTGAAGAAGACTTCCACGCTTCTCTTTCAAATAAATTAATCAAACACTACATTATGCGATAACCTGCACGTCTATTTTAGCTGTATTTCCTTGTAGTAATAAATTCCGCACATTTTTTTATATCGAAGTACTTATAGGGAGCACTAGGTTCCAAAATATTTCTGAGTTCAATGAAAACTAGGCATCCTATAACAATATACTTACAGACTAGCCCTCCGCCCTTGAATAAGCTATCATTATAGGATAACTAATCTTTGTATATCTGAAAGAGGTGCCCCATGAAACCAGTAATCCTAGCCGAAAAACCAAGCCAGGCAAAAGCGTATGCCGATGCTTTCACTTCTCGAAAACATGACGGCTATATGGAAATCAATCCGTGCCCGACATTTCCGGAAGGGGCTTTTTTGACGTGGGGTGTCGGGCATCTCGTGGAATTAAAAGAACCGCACACGTACAACCCATCCTGGAAACGTTGGTCGCTTGGGAGCTTGCCCATCTTACCCGAGCGTTATGAGTTTCAGGTAGCCCAGGGGAAATATAAACAGTTTCAGGTCGTGAAGAAATTGATTCGCGGAACGAATACTGTCATCAATGCCTGTGACGTGGATCGAGAAGGATCAAATATCTTTTATTCGATCTACTATATGACCGGTACCCGCAATCAATTGATCCAGCGACTGTGGATTAACTCGCTGGAAGCAGATGAAGTGCGTAAAGGATTTGAAAATTTACGTGACAACAAGAAAGACCTGCAACTATACGAGGAAGCGAAAGCCCGTCAAATTAGCGATTGGTTAGTTGGAATGAATGGTTCTCGGTTATATACCCTTCTGCTAAAGGCAAAAGGAATTGAAGAAGTGTTTCCCATTGGCCGCGTACAATCGCCAACAGTATATTTAATTTACCAACGTCAACGCGAAATTGAAACTTTCGTGTCTGAACCATTTTTTGAAGCGGAAGCCATTTTTACTGCGGAACACGGTACGTATAAAGGAAAAGCAAAACTCAAGGAACCAAAACGTGAATTAATTGCGGAAGCATTAAACAGCCGCAATATTACGAAGCGGACGCCTGGTGTAATTAGCGAGCTGACGAATACTGATAAACGAACACCGCCGCCACAGCTGCACTCTCTTTCGACGTTGCAGGCAACAGCCAACAGACGCTGGAAAGCAAGTCCCGCAACCGTGTTAAAAACGATGCAGACGCTCTACGAGAAAAAACTAGTATCGTATCCAAGAACCGATACACGTCATATCACGCCCAGTGAATTCAACTACTTAGTTGAGGCGGTTGAAGATTACCAAAAGTTAATAGAACATCCGTTTGAAGTTGCTTCACGTACACCCAAAAAACGCTATGTTGACAGTTCAAAAGTACAAGAACACTATGCGATCATCCCGACTAAAAAACTGCCGACTCCTGCCGCACTGACAAAGTTGTCACCACTCGAGCGCAATCTGTATGAAGAAGTTATACGCACTACACTCTCCATGTTCCATAGGGATTATCTTTATACTGAAACGAAAGTGATAACAGACGTCAACGGATTGCCATTCTTCACAACAGGTAAAACAGAGCGCGATAAAGGCTGGAAGGAACTTTTTGCTGCACCCAACAAAGCAAAAGATGCAGAAGAACCTACCCTACCGCCACTTGCGAAAGAAGAAACGGTTCAAAGTGAAATCGGTATAAAAGAAGGCGCGACACAACCTCCGAAACCGTATACGGAAGGTCAACTCATCGCCATGATGAAAACGTGCGGGAAATTAGTGGAAGATCAAAGCGAAACGGATATTCTGAAGGAAATTGAAGGTCTCGGAACAGAAGCAACACGAAGCAGCATCATCGAGACTATCAAAAAACACGGATACATCGCTGTAAACAAGAATATCGTATCCATTACAGATAAAGGACGCGTACTCTGCCAGACAATCGAAGGCAGCCTGCTTGCCAGCCCTTCCATGACCGCAAAGTGGGAAACATACTTAAAGAAAATCGGCAATGGTGAAGGTACGGGGCAGCACTTCCTCGGCAGCGTAACAAAGTTCATACAAAAGCTGATTGAAGATGTACCCGTCCAATTAGAAAAACAAACGATTGATATCGTGCTGCCGCCACGCCCTTCTTCAGGAAGGAGCTCGTACACCCGAACTGAAGTTGCACCTTGTCCAAAATGCGGTAAAGGCATGATTATTGAACATCAAAAGTTTTTCGGCTGCAGTAACTATAAAAACGGTTGTAAACAAACTTTTCCAGGTCTGTTCTTGAAAAAGAAACTGACCGTCCCACAAGTCAAATTGTTATGTACCAAAGGTAAGACTAACGTCATCAAAGGATTTACCTCCGCAGATGGCAATAAGTTCGATGCTTCACTGGAACTGAAAGAAGGAAAATTGAACTTGGTCTTTACATAACGTAAAAACGTAAAAAGAGGCTGGGACATAATTAGCCAGAAGTGAGCCAAAAAAGGGTTCGATCATCGGTTTTTGATGATCGAACCCTTTTTGTATAGAAATCCTTGTATGATTTCTATACGTTTACCTCCCTGGCAGTGTACT